>CAZPNN010000175.1:0-11388 GCA_964587605.1 uncultured Chromatiaceae bacterium | reverse complement strand
CACTGACGGTGCAGCTCGTTGGTAGCCGATGAGGTGATCGGTACGACAACGATCTCCCTGGCGCCCGCGGCTTCCAGGTCGTTCAGCGCCACCTGGATGTGGTCTGACATCATCATTGCCATGCCGACACCCATGGAGGTGGGAAAGATGTCGCCGATGGGCTGCATCTCTGCCCGGAACATCTTGTCGCCCTGCTCCCGGAAGCCGTGCATCAGGATCAGCACGCCCTGGGGGCCCTTAAGCTCCCCCGGACTGATGTACCAGGCGTACTCCGGGCCCATCATGTCCATCGACAGCGTGATTTCGGCGTCGCTGTAGTCCTTGTAGAGGGAAACTTTCTCCCGCAATTCCTTGGTGAGCGCGGGATCCATCTTGTGCTTCATGCCATACAGGCTGCGGCCCTCGGCATCCCGCTCCGTGCTCATGTCGTGGCCCGAGTGGTCCATCTTTGAATGGTCCACGGTGCCCTCTTGCTCGGCAGCGACTGCGGTGAGGGACAAGGCGCACAAGCCAACGGTCACGACGGCAACGCTGCGGAGTGCGTGAAGGCGGTTAATCGACGGCATGGCTGGTCTCCCGAAAAACAGGGCCGATACTAGGCAGGGTTCCCGCCACTAAGCAACTGGCGCCGGAAGAAACGCCAGATCTCCTCGGCCGCTGGCACGTCGTGGCTGGTGCGGCCGAATATCCGCGGCATGGACATCAATGGGTGGGGAATCGTGTGACCGCCACCGTGAATGGTAATCACGTCAACCTCCGGCCGGTCTTCAGTGGACCACACCATCCGGGAAGCCACGGTGCCGTCCGCAGGATCGGTGTCCGGGTACCGGTGCTCGAAGGGCGGGGCCGTATAACCTGCAAGATCGCGAAAATACTCAGCGGTTGCAAGGGTTGACTGCACGGCACCACGCCTGTTGAAGAGCCCGAAAGACCAGATCTCGCCACCCTCGTAAGGGCTGATGGGATCGGCGTCGCCATTAATGAGCATCACGGCCACCGGCTTGCCACTCGGCGCACAGTTGAAGTTGTCGGCCGCCGGCAGGCTGGCCGCTATGGCCGCTACGCCGGCCACGAAATCCGGAGCCTCGAGCGCCAGACGCAGGGCCATGTGACCACCATTGGAAAGGCCAGCGGCAAATACCTCGTCTGCGTCAATTCGTCGCGCCCCCAGCGCGGGATCGCCATCGAGCCGCGCCACCACCGCGCGCAGGAAACCGACATCGTCCACTCCGCGCTGCTTCGCCGCGTAATCGCCGGTGACCCGACAATCATTCCAGTGGCGATCGAATCCTTCCGGATAGACGATCACCGCACCGTGCCGATCGGCAATTTGCTCAAACGCCCAGGCGGTGGCGCTGCGCATGCGCTTCGCCGTGCCAGCGGAGCCGTGCAAGACAAGTAAAACGGGCACGCGATCTGGCAGGCGCTCCGGAATGTAGACCAGAAAGGATCGTTGGAGGCCGCCAAACTCCAGGCGCCGCTCTTCAACCTTGCCGGTCAGTGCCGGCTGCTGAAAGTCGGGTGTTCGCCATTGCCACCACCACAGCGCAACGCCACCCCCCAGGATAATGCCTAGCAAGACAGTCATCGATCTGATGAGCAGGTGCCGCATGTCAGAAACAATACCAATTTCCGGCCGTGCCTCTGCGCTTCACGGCTGGTCCCAGCCCTTCAGGTACTCGTCCCACTTGCCGTCCACGAGGGGGAAACTGTCGGGCGCCCCTTTCACCAGCAGTTCGCGATTCAGCGGCGCCCAGGCCTTGGGTCCGCCCTCGGCCTCGAGCTGGCGAGTGGCGTCGATGATCATCTTGCTGGACAGCGCCCAGTGCCTGCGACTGGGATCCGGCATCATCATCTGTGTCTGGGGAATCAGAAGGCTGGCGGACGGCTGCCAGCGGGCGCCGAGCGCGTGCAGGATCTGGCTGGGCTCGAGGATATTGATGTCCTTGTCGACCACGATCACAACCTTGTTCAGGCCAATGTTGGCCGCGAGGTACTGGCCCGCGGCCATGCCCTCCCCGGGCAGTTTCTTGTCGATGCTGATCACGATTACGCCGTTCGCACCACGCGGCGAATACAGCCCCGTGAGATTCGGAATCAGCTGGCGGTATTTAAAGTAGTTCGACGCAATCTGCGGTGCGCGCGGCATGTCGCAGGTCAGCCCGGTGAACGAATTCAGTATCCAGGGCTTTTCCCGGTGGGTGATGCACTTGATGTTCATGAAAAAGTTGTTCGGCTTCATTGGCCCGAGGTAGCCGTACATTTCGCCGTAGGGCCCTTCGTCCATGCCTTCGTGCAGCGGCACCTCACCTTCGATGATCATCTCGGCGTGTGCCGGCACCCGGATGTGGCTGGTCTCGCACTTCACGACCTCAAGGGCACTGCCCCGCAGGCCACCTGAGAATTCCAGCTCATCCTCCTGAAAACCGGCCATCTTGGTGCTGCTGGCGCAGAAGGTGAACGGGTCCGCACCCACCGCAATGGCCACGTGAGCAACCTTGTCGCCCCGCTTGCGCATGGCCGTCAGGATTCGCCAGCCGTGCTGGCTGGGCTCGGGATTGATGCTGATCCGCTTGCCATCCCGGACCTGGCAGCGGTAGGTTCCCGTGTTCTTGCCAAACTCGGGGTCGTCCATGATCACCGAGGTGATATTGATGTAGCGGCCGGCATCCGCCGGGTTGTTTTTCAGCCAGGCAAACTGCTCGATGTCGATGGCGTCGCCCTTCAGGACGACCTGCTTGCAGGGCGCGCGGCGCGCATCGGGGTATTCCACCGGTGGAATACGCTGCCAGTTGCCGCCAGAATCGAGCCGCGTTTCCAGCTCCTTCAGCACCGCGTGATACATCTGCTGATAGTCACTGGTGATTTCAGGGACGCCAAAGAGCACCGCTTCGTCGGGCCAGCGACCGTAGGGATTGGCGACCAGCGGGCCTTCCATCCATCTGCCGTTGATCCTGATGCGATCCACCATGAAGGCGGGGGCATTTTCGATGCCGAATTTGTCGATCAGCCGGTAGGCAAACGCCGTGACCTCGTACTTGTCCTGGTCCATTGCCTCCACATGCAGCACCCGGCCCCGCTCATCCAGCGCGCCGATGAAATCGCGAATGGAATCGAAGGTCTCGGCGGGAGGCCGGCTAACGGGGCGCGGGACGGCGGCGTTCATGACGCGGTTCTCCTGGACTACTGGCCGGCAATCGGGGACGACGCGGGTGCTAGCATGAGCCTCACGTTTCGAACTGCACCATACACCCGGGTTTCACTGAAGATGAAATGGCTCAAACGACTGCTGGGTGGCCTGCTCAGCCTGATGGTTCTGGCCTGGCTGGGCTTCGTTGCCTATGCCTACTGGCCAACCGGCCGCAAAGAGGTGCCTGCGGTAGACCTTGCGGGACCGGCCGACCGGTTTGTCAGCGTGGACGGCGTGAATATCCGCTACCGGACCTGGGGCAGTTCCGCGCCAGGCAAGCCCACGGCGCTTCTCCTGCACGGCTTTGCCAATTCACTGCAGAGCTTCCGGCGCCTCGCGCCCCTGCTGACCGACAGTTATTACGTCGTGGCCTACGACATGCCCGGGTACGGGTTGTCCGACAAGCCTGCACCCTTCGATTACCAGAACGCGCATCAGGCAGAAATTGCCGGCAATCTCATCAAGGCACTCCGCCTTGAAAACGTCGTGGTCGGGGGACATTCACTGGGCGGCGCCATCGCCCTGCGCGTGGCGCTGCAGGCCCCGGAGGTGATCGGCCTGGTGGTCATGAACCCCGGCATCATCACGACGGGCGTGCCCGCCATTGCCAAGTACCTGGTGTTTCCGTTTCCGCGCCTCCAGGCGAAGCTCTTCGGCGATCCCGATTTTCGCGCGAGCTTCCTGCGCCGGTCCTTCGTTGATCCGTCCATCGTGACCGACGAGGTGATCCGGGATCTCAGCCTGACTTCGCGCAGCGAGGGTTACCTCCGCGGCATGACCAACCTCATGGGCCAGTACAGCGACGCCGAGGAAGTGCCGATGCTGCCCCGGCTCACGGTGCCGTCCCTGATCGTCTGGGGCGAGCAGGACCGCGGCAAGCCGATGGGTGAATTCGAGAAACTGAAGTCCATGCTGCCGTCGAACACCGCTGTTCTGGTGTCGACCTCGGGGCACTACGTGCAGGAAGAAGCGCCGGCCGAAACAGCGGCGGCCATGATTGCCTTCGTGGATCGCGTGTTACCACCCCGATGACCACCATCGGCACGCCCCTCTCTCCCGGCGCCACCCGCCTCCTGCTGCTCGGCTCCGGCGAACTCGGCAAGGAAGTGGCCATCGAGGCACAACGACTGGGCGTCGAGGTAATCGCCGTGGATCGCTACGCGAATGCGCCCGCGATGCAGGTGGCCCACCGCGCCCACGTGATCAACATGCTCGACGCGGCCGCATTGCGCGCCCTGATCTCGCAGGAACAACCCCACTTCATCGTCCCCGAGATCGAAGCCATCGCCACCGCCGAGCTGATCACTCTGGAGGCCGAGGGCTACACCGTGATTCCGACAGCACGCGCGGCGCAGCTGACGATGGACCGCGAGGGAATCCGGCGCCTCGCGGCGGAAACTTTGGGAATTGCGACCTCGCCGTATCGCTTTGCCAGCACGCTCGAGGAATACCAGGCAGCTGTGGCCGCCATCGGTGTCCCCTGCGTCGTCAAGCCGGTGATGTCCAGCTCCGGCAAGGGCCAAAGCACAGTACGACGCCCGGCGGACGTGCAGCAGGCCTGGGACTACGCGCAGGCCGGTGGCCGGGCCGGTGCGGGTCGCGTGATCGTAGAGGGCTTCATCGACTTTGAGTACGAGATCACACAACTGACCGTGCGACATGCCGGCGGCACATCATACTGCGCACCCATCGGCCACCTGCAGATTGACGGCGACTATCGCGAATCCTGGCAACCGCACCCGATGAGCCCAAAAGCGCTCGCCGAGAGCCGGCGCATCGCCGCCGCCGTAACGGGGGAACTGGGCGGCTGCGGCATCTTCGGTGTGGAACTGTTCATCAAGGGCGACAAGGTCTGGTTCAGTGAGGTCTCGCCGCGCCCTCATGACACCGGGCTCGTCACACTGATCTCGCAGGATCTTTCCCAGTTTGCCCTCCACCTGCGGGCCATACTCGGCCTGCCGATGCCCAACATCGCCCAGCACGGACCGTCGGCGTCCTGTGCGCTGCTGATCGAGGGTGATTCCGGCAACCTGCAGTTCCACAACATTGAAGCGGCGCTGACCGAGCCCGACACCAGCCTCCGTCTGTTCGGCAAGCCGGAAGTGCGCGGCAAGCGGCGCATGGGCGTGACGCTCGCTCGCGGCGCGACGCTGGATCAGGCGCGGGCGAAGGCGCGGCAGGCAGCGGCAGCACTGGTGGCCAGCGCAATAGCCGAGTAAGAGCCGCTCCACGAGGGCAGACCTTCAAGTACCATTCAAGGTCAGGCAGCCGGGGCAGCACCATGCCAACCACGACCCGTCGCGAGTACACCATCGGCACGCTGGCAAAGCGCGCGCGCGTCGCGCCGTCCGTGCTGCGCTACTACGAAAAGGAGGGCTTGCTGGTTCCCACCGGTCGCACTGCTGCCGGCTACCGGCTGTACGGTGGCGAAGCGGAAAAAACCCTGCTGTTCATCAATCGCGCCAAGCGCCTGGGATTTTCTCTCGATGATATCCGCCAGTTCCTCGCGGCAGGTCAGGCCGAGGCCGGCAATGCCCCCGGAAAGAAAGGCGGGCGCAAGACCGGCGACGTGGCCCGCATCGCGGAAGATCGTTTTCTGGAAATTGAACGCCGGCTGACGGAACTCCTGGTGCTTCGCCACGAACTCGAGGTTTTCCTGCGGGAGATGTCCGAACAACTGCCCGCCGAAGACGGTGCGCGTCGCCTGTACCGACGACTGGTCGATCACGTTTGCGGCCACAGCACCACGCCCAGCGACGAAGCGGCGTCCCTGACCTCCCTCATGAAACGCATGGGCTGCAATCTCGCCTCGCTCAGGCGCAGCAAGTCGCTGGACATCCTGCGTGGCCGCCACGTCCATGTGTGGCGCGAACCGAATGGCTACAGCGTGCTCGTACCGGGTAACGACCCGCGGATCGGGACGGCGCTGAAGCAGATCGCGGCATCGGAAGCCGGCTGCGAAGCGCACGCGGAGCCCCAGGTCGAGATGACGGCGGAGGGTCACGTGTTCTCCGCGCAGGGCAACAACGCGTTCCTGTTCGCGCAGTTTTTCCTGGCGCTGGAGAATCGGGCACCGGAGTAGCGGCCGGTGGCAGGAAGCCCTGCCCGCGAGAATCGAGTCCGCGAGTCTCGAGCGGGCAGGGCTTCCTGCCACTGGCCGCGGGCCACGTAGCGCTATGTCTCGACCACCACACCTTCCCTCTGTAGCAACGCCTGCTTCCGCTCAAGACCGCCGGCGTAACCCGTCAGCGAACCGTCGCGCCCGAGCACGCGATGGCACGGGACGATGATCGACACCGGGTTCCGGCCGATCGCCGCGCCGGCGGCACGCACTGCCGCGGGTGATCCGGCACGACCGGCGATCGCAGCGTAGGTGCTGGTGCGACCCGGCTGAATCTTCAGCAGCGCCCGCCACACCGCGCGCTGGAAACGGGTGCCCTGCAGGTCCAGCGCCACCGTGAACTTTGCATTGGCATCCTTCCAGTACGCCTCGAACTCCCGTCGCGCCTGCGCGAGCACCGGATGCCGCGCATTCACTGGCACGGTCAGCGGTCCCGGGTGATGCGCCTGGCCGTCGAACCACAAGCCGGCGAGACCTTTTTCCGTGGCAGCGGCCGT
Organism: uncultured Chromatiaceae bacterium; assembly: GCA_964587605.1. Lineage (GTDB taxonomy): Bacteria > Pseudomonadota > Gammaproteobacteria > Steroidobacterales > SHZI01. The sequence goes on along the minus strand of CAZPNN010000175.1, from coordinate 4,580 downwards.
GAGTGGGCCGAGCGGCGAATCGAAGCGCGCCTGCGCAATCAGTTTTTCCATCTGCATGTTCAATCCTCCAGTGTCTGCCACAGGCGCATGACGGCGTAGGAACGCCACGGGCGCCATGCTTCTGCGAGCGCCTTTACGTGCCTGATGTCGCGGGTGCCAAGCGCATTCAATATCCCGATGTCGCTGGCCGGAAACGCGTCTGGCCAGGCCAGCGCGCGCATGGCAATGATCTCGGTCGTCCACTCACCGATACCGGGCAGGGCACGCAGGGCCTCGATCGTTGTCTGAAGCGGCGCGCCCCGATGCAGCGCGATGCGCCCGTCCGCCACCGCGGTTGCCAGCGCCTGCAGCGCCCGGACCCGCTGACGAACGATACCGAGCTTGCCGATGACATCGGGACGGGCGGCAGCGAGTGTCGCGGCATCCGGAAACAAGCGATCCAGTGCCGGGAACGGCGTGGCCAGCTCTGTGCCGAAACGCGCCACAAGGCGCAGCGTGAGCGTGCGGGCTGCGGCAACACTGACCTGCTGCCCAAGGATGGCCCGCACGGCGATTTCAAAACCGTCCATGCCGCCCGGGACCCGGATGCCCGGCCGTGGTCTGGCTGTCACGCTTTCGAGAACCGGGTCGATGAGTGCCGGGTCGGCGTCCAGATCGAACGCCTGCCGCAGGCGCTGGAGGATCGAGCCGAGCGCCGGCAACAGCGCGGGAGCCAGTTGCAATTCCACGTCGTGCCGGGACGGTTCGAAGCGTGCCGACAACCAGCCGGCCAACGTCCGCCCCTGATGCCTCAATGCCAGTGTGCGTCGCAGGGTCGATCCGTCAACGGACTCGATGCCCGGCAACGCCCGGGCGGAAAAAAACCGGAGCACGCCCGCCACGTCGTAGGGCGGTCGATAGGCCAGGCGCAGCGTCACGAGTTCGCCCGCGACGTTCGCCCGGCCCTGCCGGCGCAATGCCGTCGGATTGAGGCGATAGCGTGCGAGAAACGAGGCATTGAAGCGCCGCACGCTGGCAAATCCGCTGGCGAGTGCGACCTGCGTGACCGGCAACAGCGTGTCGGTCAGCAACTGCTTGGCGAGCAACAGGCGTCGCGTGGTCAGAAAGTCCATCGGCGACACGCCGTGCACGTCCTGAAAGATGCGCCGCAGGTGGCGATCGGTGACGCCCAGCTGCCGCGCAATCTCGGGGAGGTAGATATCCTCCCCCTCGCCTGCTTCTCTTTCGATCATCCGTGCCGCCTGTCCGGCCAGCACGTGGGAGGAATCAACCAGTGACAGGCCCGGGGCCAGTTCCGGCCGGCACCGCAGGCACGGACGAAAGCCGGCCTGCTCGGCCGAGGCCGCGTTGGCGAAGAACCGGCAATTGCTGCGCTTCGGCGTCCGGACCCGACAGACGGGCCGGCAGTAAATGTGCGTGGACGTCACACCGACGAACAGCCGCCCGTCGAACCGGGCATCGTGCGCGAGCAGGGCACGGTAATGGCGGTCGCCGATGGGATCGGGTTTGGACGATTCCGGTTGCATCGGGGCCATTATGCGCGGGGACGCGGGCCGGACTAGCCGTTTTCGGACCCTTGCCCGGGCGGGCCTGGCAGGCAGTGAGGAGACCGGACGATGACCACCACTTTCTCCAGCATATCCTCCGATTTGTGATGTAGACGGCGATCTCTGCCGGTTCGACCATCGCGGTGTGAAGCGCCGTGATCCCCGTCGTTGCGACTATGTCAGAACTGACATAGACTGTTCTTCCAGTGCAGAAGACCGGCCCCTCATATGGCTGCATGGGGAGATCAGGACTCCACCTTTCTCGTCCGAGGCAAGACGGGAGGCGGGTTTCCTCCTCCGCCGCCTTCAGCGCGGAGAGCTGCTGGCCTTGCCGCAGTCGCGGCCCATGCCCCGGATGGGCAAGCGGTGCCAAGAGTTGCGGGTCATTGATGCAGATGTGACCTGGCGGATCTATTGCCGGTTGGACCCCGATGCCGTCCTGATCCTCGAGGTTTGTGCCAAGAAGACCGCCACCACGCCCAGGCAGATCATAGCGTCCTGCCAACGGCGGCTAAGGGAGTACGGCGATGAGACCGGATAAGCGGAAGCGCCTTGAAGCCCGGGGCTGGAAGGTCGGAACTGTAAAGGAGTTCCTCGGCCTGACCGACGACGAAGCCGCCTACATCGAGCTGCGGCTGAAGCTCGCCGACGGCCTGCGGGCGCGCCGCACGGCTAAGGGGATCAGCCAGACGGCGCTCGCGAAGACCCTGGAGTCGAGCCAGTCACGGGTCGCGAAGATGGAGTCCGGTGATCCGTCCGTGTCGCTTGACCTGCTCGTGCGGTCGCTGCTGGCGCTGGGGACGTCGAACCGGGAGCTGGCGCGAATCATCGCGGAGCGGTGACGTTCGCTCGCAGGCCCCCCATGGCGGCGTCGCCGGGCTGCGTTAGCGCGTTCTCGTCGAAGGCCCTGGGGCAGGTCGATGTCCAAGGAGGCTCATTACCGCTTCTCCACCCCCGAGAAGTTATTAGCCGATTTCCAGCGTGATATTGAGAGGTGGAATCATGAAGACAGTGGTTCTTGAGGTCCGCACATCCAAAGAAGCCATGGTCGGGTTTGCCGAGGCTTGGAATACACGCAAACAGCAGAAGTCGGCCCGCATCAGTTTTGCCTCTCCGGAACTTCTCTGGAAGGTTCTTACGGCCAAGCGCTGGGAACTGCTCAGGGCACTGTGCGGTGCCGGTGCGGTATCCATTCGTGAGGCCGCGCGTCGGGTAGATCGGGATGTCAAAGGAGTCCACGGCGATGTTGTCGCCTTACTGGAAGCTGGTCTCCTTTGCAGGACGACGGAGCGCGCCATCGAGTTTCCCTACGAAGCCGTGAAGGTTGAGTTCCTACTTCAAGCCGCGTAATCAAGGGGTCTTTGCACCGGGGAGTGCGCTGCGGGCCCAGGTCGTGCCGCAGCGACGAGCATAGGACAAACAAAGCACGCCGATAGCCGTGGCCGGGCGGGGCTGCCATGCAATGGCCCTTGACCTTGAAGCCCTGTTTAAGGTGCAGGATCACGCCCGAGAATCCGGCTTTTCCGGGTTCCCGAGGAGTTCTGCCCGATGAATGCCACCGTATCGCCCGCCGTCCGCCTGAAGATCCAGGGAATGGACTGCGGCAGCTGTGCTCTCACGATCGAACAGGCCGTGCGCACAGTGCCAGGCATTGCTTCCGTGCGCGTGGATTTTACGACCGAGACACTGGAGGCCACCGGCTCGGCTTCCCGCGACCAGATCGAGTCGCGCGTCAGGGACCTCGGCTATCGCATCGCTGACGGGACGGAACAGAAGCAGGCGCCGCGGCCCGAGCTCCGCGGACTCGGCGGCTTCCTGCGCTTTCTCGCCAGTGAGCGCCGCACGCAGATTGCCCTGGCCGGATCCGTGCTGCTGTTAATCGCCGCGCTGGTCAGCGCGGCGCTCGGCCCGGCGATTCTGGAGGCCGCACTGCTGGCGACCGTCGCGGTGGTTGGCGCCCCGATTCTGCTGAAGGGCCTGCGCTCGCTGTTCGTGGCCCAACACGTCACGATCGACCTGCTGATGGGCATCGCCACCGTCGGTGCCGTCGCAATCGGCGAGACCGGTGAAGCCGCCGCCGTCGTCCTTCTCTTCACACTCGGTGAGGCCCTGGAAGCCTACAGCGCCGAGCGGTCCAGGGACGCGCTTCGCAGCCTGCTGTCGCTGCAGCCGGATGAAGCCACCGTCCTGGAGGGCCACGCGGAGAGCCACGCAGAGCCCTGCGACGACGGGCACGAGCACCATGAGCACGACCACGATCACAAGCCCGCAACGCCGGCGCCCGCCGCCGCCCTGCACTTTCACCAGCAGCGACGGCCGACCGCCTCCGTTCCGGTGGGCGCCCACATCCTCGTCCGCCCCGGCGAGCGCATTCCGCTCGACGGCCGCATCCTTGACGGCACCTCCAGCATCAATCAGGCGGCGGTAACCGGCGAGAGCATGCCGGTGGACCGGACGGTCGGCGACGAAGTGCTCGCTGGCACCGTCAATGGCCCCGGCGCGCTGACGGTCGAGGTCCTGCGTCCGGCCGGGCTGTCCACGGTGACCCGCATCGCGCAGATGGTCGAACGGGCGCTGGCCGAGCGTACGCCCGCAGAACGCTTCATCGACCGCTTTGCCCGCTGGTACACCCCGCTGGTTGTGGCGCTCGCTGCCCTGCTGGTTGCCGTTCCGGTCCTGGCCTTCGGCCAGCCCTTTCTTGATCTGGCCGATGGCACCCGCGGCTGGCTCTACCGCGGCCTCGCCATGCTGATCATCGCCTGCCCGTGCGCACTGATCATCAGCATCCCCGTCACGGTCGTCAGCGCCCTCGCGCGCCTTGCCCAGCTTGGTGTACTCGTCAAGGGCGGCGCTCAGCTCGACCGGCTTGCCGGCGTGAACATCATCGCCTTCGACAAGACGGGCACGCTGACCATCGGGCAGCCAGCCGTTACCGCGATTCGTGGCAAGGATTGCGCGCACCCGGTCGCCGCGAATGACGACTGCGTCACCTGCGAGGATGTGGTCGCCGTTGCAACCGCCGTTGAGTCCGCG
>CAZPNN010000174.1:0-2780 GCA_964587605.1 uncultured Chromatiaceae bacterium | reverse complement strand
ACAGCAGCTCGTGGAAGGGCAGACCGAACAGTGAGGCCACTTCGGCCACCGTCCAGTTGGTGCGAATGGTGCCCTGCTGTTCCCGCTGATGGCCGGCGCTCATTTCCATGGAAAAACCCTGTTTTTGCGGCGGGACCGGGCGGTCCTGGCATGCTAAATCGACTGGCAGTATCGGAATCGCTCGGGAGGCTGTCAACTTGTGAGCTGGCTTCGGGTTGACCAGGTCCTGGACACCCTCTTTCCGCCGCGTTGCCTGTTGTGCGGGGGTCAAGGGGCCGGGGCGCCTGCCTGCGCGGGGTGCCTGAACGATCTGCCGTGGCTCGAGGCCTGTGGCCAATCCCCTCCGGCGCAGTGGCAGTTCGGGCCAGTCGCGTCGGCGTTTACATATGAGTACCCCGTGGACCGCCTGATCGCGGCGGCCAAGTTCGGTCGCCAGGTTCCGGTCGCGCGCGGTCTGGGCGAGCTGCTCGCGCTAGGGATGCCGGCCCTGCCCGAACCTCCCGACGCCGTCGTCCCGGTGCCGTTGCACTGGCGCCGGGAAGCCGAACGGGGCTTCAATCAAGCGGAGGAAATTGCCCGGGCGCTGTGCAACGCGCGGCAGTGGCCCCTGCGGTCCGACCTTTGCCGTCGCGTGCGACCGACGCCCGAGCAATCTGCCCTGGGAGCCGCCGACCGCCGGGAGAATCTGCGCGGCGCCTTTGCCCTGCGCCAGTCGGGCGCGGCGCGCGGTTGCCGGCGCGTGATGGTCGTGGACGACGTGGTGACTACCGGCGCCACGGCCGCGGCAGTCGCCGAACTGTTCCGGCAAGCCGGCGTTCCGGAAGTCACGCTGTGGACGGTGGCGCGAACGCCGGAGCCGGGTCAGCCGGTGGCGCGAAACGTGTAGTCGAGCAGGATCCCGGCAAATATTGCCGCCCCGAAATGCGTATTGGCCCGGAAGGCCCGCAGGCAGCATTCCGGATCGCGGAGCCGGATCACCCACAGCTGGCTCGCCAGCAGCACGGCCCCGACGCCCACGCCCGCCTGATACCAGAGGCCAAGCCCGCCTTCGCGGCCAGCGAGCAGCAGGCCAATGACCAGAACGATCTGCAAGAGAAAGATGATGAACAGATCCGCAGTGCCGAACAGGATGGCAGTGGATTTCACGCCGATCCGCAAGTCGTCGTCCCGGTCGGCCATCGCATACATGGTGTCGTAGATTACGGCCCACACCACCACATCCAGCCACAGCAACCACGCGAGACGGGGCACGGCGTCTGTCTCGACGGCGAATGCCATGGGAATGCCCCAGCCGAACGCGGCCCCCAGGATGAACTGCGGTGCGGCCAGCCAGCGTTTGCTGAACGGATACACGACCGTGATTACCGCAGCGCCGACCGCCAGCAACCGAGCCAGAGGGTTCAGCATCATCAGCAGGGCTAAGGCCACGAGACCAAGCACCGCGAACAGTGCGAGCGCCTCTGTCGGCGCCACCAGGCCCGCGGCCAGCGGGCGGGATCGGGTCCGTGCGACGGCGCCGTCGATGTTGCGATCAGCGTAGTCGTTGATGACGCAGCCCGCGGAGCGCATCACGACGACGCCGGCAACGAAAACGATGAAGTTGACCGCGTCCGGCCGCCCTTCCCCGGCAATCCACAGGCCCCACAGCGTGGGCCAGAGCAACAGCCAGATGCCCACGGGCTTGTCGAGGCGCATCAGCCGCGCGTACTGACGGGCCTGGTTGAAGAGTTCGTTGCCGAGACGAGCCAGGCTGTGCGCGGGACCTTCTGCCATGGGGTTAGTCTAGCTGTACAGACCCCCACTCAGGTGTCCTGCGCTGAACCAGACAGCGGTTTCGGGGTATTGGAATTTACGTTCCAGCATCTTGCTCTTGTCCCTGGCTTGCGAATGGTGAGCCATTGCCGCTGAGTTGCTCGGAGTGAGCGAGAAACTGCTCGAACCCACCAGATTCCCGACTCGAAAGCTCACCGCGCCGCCCGCCACAATCCTCCGGATTAAGTTGTATTTACAAAGTAAATACGGAGTGTTAACGTGCCATGGATATAGAGTTCGAATATGCGGGCACGACTTTCATATGGCATGACGCCAAAGCTCGGGACAACGAGCGCAAGCACGGCGTGGAATTTGTCGAGGCCGTTACCGTCTTCGACGATCCGCTACTGCTGTTGACGGATGCGGGTGAAGGCGCAGAAGCCCGCGACAAGGTTATCGGTTTCAGCGCGGCAGGCCGCCTGTTGACGCTGGTGCACATCGAGATCGACGGTGAATTCATTCGCATCATTTCGGCCTGGCGCGCTTCAGCCGCCGAGGAGGTACTTTATGATCAATGAACGTTTGAAAACGCGCCTGCGCAAGGATCGCCCCAACACGACGATCACGATGCGGATTCCCATAGACGTCGTCGAAGCTCTCAAGGCCATCGCCCCGACACGCGGTTTTTCGGGCTATCAAACGCTGCTCAAGAGCTACATCAGCGAGGGCCTGCGCCGGGATGAGGCCGAGGCGGATCAATACACCATCCAGAAACTCAGCGAGGCGCTGCGCCGTCGGGGGGTTAAGGAAAAAGTGCTGCGCGAGGCTATCGCAGAAGCGACGGTGCGGCGCACGGACTGAATGATCGCGCGCCCCGGTTGGTGGGTGCGGGGCGACGGCCGCCCTGATCGTCAGACCTCGCCATACCGATTGCCGCTGCCGATCCAGCGCTGCATCAGTTCCGCAGCCACCGCTGGCTGGCCGGCCAGCACCCGCGCCAGATCCGCAACCGCAGGCATCAGGTCCGC
>CAZPNN010000173.1:0-3007 GCA_964587605.1 uncultured Chromatiaceae bacterium | reverse complement strand
GACCCCGGACGCGCAGATCTCCGTCATGGAAGCGAAGTGGGGCCTCGTTCCGGACATGGGTGGCACCGTGTTGTTGCGCGAACTGGTGCCGATCGATGTGGCCAAGGAGCTCACGATGACCGGTCGGACGCTGACTGGCGTCGAAGCGCATGCGCTCGGGCTGATCACGCATGTCAGCCCGGATCCGGTGGCGCATGCCGAGGCACTGGCGGCCGAGATTGCCGCCCGCTCGCCGGACTCTGTGGCAGCGTCCAAGTTCCTGCTGCAGGAGGCGTGGAACCGTGGCTCGTACCGGGCGCTCGCTGCGGAGCGCAAGTGGCAGCGTCGCGTGATCGGGCGCAAGAACCAGCGCATTGCAGTCCGGCGGAATCTGGAGCAATCCGACGTGCCGTTTGCACCGCGCCGGATCGGGAGCTGACATGGCCCACTACCCACACTTGCTCGCGCCGCTCGACCTGGGCTTCACGACGCTGCGTAATCGTGTGCTGATGGGGTCCATGCACACGGGTCTTGAAGACCGGACCAGCAACTTTCCAAAGCTCGCGGCGTATTTTGCCGAGCGCGCGCGCGGCGGCGCGGGTCTCATGGTCACGGGCGGTTTCGCGCCGAACATCGAGGGCTGGCTCCTGCCGTTTGCCTCCCGGCTGGCCTCACACCGGGCGGCGCGGGCACACCGAGTGATCACCGGTGCCGTGCACGAGGCCGGCGGCAAACTGGCGTTGCAGATCCTGCATGCCGGCCGCTACGGTTATCACCCGCTGTCGGTGGCGCCGTCGCGGATCAAGTCACCAATCACACCGTTCACGCCGCGCGCCTTGTCGACTTCTGGCGTCGAGCGGCAGATTCGGGCCTTCGTGCGTTGTGCCGCGCTGGCCCGTGAAGCCGGCTATGACGGCATTGAAGTGATGGGCTCCGAGGGCTACTTCATCAACCAGTTCCTGGTAACCCATACGAACCGGCGCACCGATCGCTGGGGCGGGAGCTTTGCCAATCGCATGCAGTTGCCGGTCGAGATTGTGACGCGGGCGCGCGAGGTTGTTGGCAAGGACTTCATCATCATCTACCGGCTGTCGATGCTCGATCTGATTCCGGAAGGCCAGAGCTGGGATGAAGTGGTGATACTTGCAAAAGCTGTCGAGCGGGCGGGCGCCACGATTATCAACACGGGCATCGGCTGGCACGAGGCGCGCGTGCCGACCATTGCCACCTCGGTGCCGCGTGCGGCCTTTGCCTGGGTCACCCGCAAGCTGAAGGGTGAGGTCGGCATTCCGCTGTGCACCACCAACCGCATCAATGCGCCCGACGTGGCCGAGAAGATCCTGGCCGATGGCGACGCCGACATGGTGTCCATGGCCCGGCCGTTCCTCGCCGATCCCGAGTTCGTCAACAAGGCAGCGGCGGGCCGCGCGGCGGAGATAAACACCTGCATTGCCTGCAACCAGGCCTGTCTGGACCACACGTTTCGCAACGAGCTGGCATCGTGCCTCGTGAATCCCCGCGCGTGCCACGAAACAGAACTGAACTACGTGCCGGCTTCGGTAAAGAAGAAGGTCGCGGTGGTTGGCGCGGGCCCGGCCGGCCTTGCCGCGGCCTGCGTGCTGGCGGAGCGGGGTCACGCCGTGCAGCTGTTTGACTCGGCAAGCGAGATCGGCGGCCAGTTCAACATGGCCAAGCGGATTCCGGGCAAGGAAGAGTTCCACGAAACCCTGCGCTATTTCCACCATCGTCTGGAGCGCGCCGGAGTGCGGGTGCAACTCAATACCCGCGTGACTGCCGACCACCTGGCGCAGGCGGACTGCGACGAAGTCGTGCTCGCCACCGGCGTGATACCGCGCAGCCCGCGAATTCCCGGGCAGGATCATCCGCGCGTGTTGTCGTATCTCGACGTGCTGCTGCACGGAAAGCCGGTTGGCAAGCGCGTGGCGGTGATCGGTGCCGGCGGCATCGGTTTCGACGTGGCCGAATTCCTCGTGCACGACGGGCACTCACCAACTCTCGACCTCGACGCCTGGCAGCGCGAGTGGGGCGTGCGGGATCCGGCTGTGGCTCGTGGCGGTGTGGCCGGTGTGCAGCCAGACGTCGCCCCCCCGGCACGGCAGATCTATCTGCTGCAGCGAAAGGCCGGCAAGCCGGGCGCCGGTCTCGGCAAGACCACCGGCTGGATTCACCGCGCGGCGCTCAAGATGAAGCGGGTGGAAATGCTCGCCGGCGTGACGTACGACGCTATCGACGAGGCCGGCCTGCACATCACCGTCAACGGCAGGCCGCGCGTGCTCGAGGTTGACCACATCGTGCTGTGCACGGGGCAGGAGTCCCTGCGGGAGCTGGTCGAGCCGCTCAAGGCGGCCGGCGTCAGGACCCATGTCATCGGCGGAGCGGACGTAGCGACCGAACTGGATGCCAAGCGCGCCATCAACCAGGCGTCGCGGCTGGCGGCCGGAATCTGACGCGTGATTGACCGTCGCGAGTTCCTGCGCATCGCCGACCCAATGGACGGCTGATGATCGACGAAGCGATGACGATGCTGACGGACTACGTCCTTGCGGGCGTGGCCGGCTGGTTCGGTTGGCGCTTGTTTCAGGCACGTGACGGCCAGTCCGTTCGCGCCTTCTGGGTGCTAACGTTCGCCGCGCTTGCCGCGGCGGCTCTACTGGGAGGCACCTATCACGGTTTCTTAACGGCGCTCGGTGAGGATCGGGCGGAACGGCTTTGGCTGTTGACCGTTCTCGCGACGGGCCTCGTGAGCTTCGGAATGGTCGCGGGGGCTGCGACCGCCCTGACGACCGGTTTTCTGCGCAGGCTGCTGCTGGTTGCGGCGGTCGGCAAACTCGCGATCTTTGCCTGGTGGATGCTGGCCCATGACGATTTCCTTTTCGTGATTGTGGACAGCGGCATCGCACTGGTCCTGGTTGCGGCACTTCACGGGTGGGGGGCAGCCGTTGGCCGCGATCCGGCGTCGGGCTGGATGCTTGGCGGCGTAGTCGTGTCGCTGATGGCGGCTGGCGTG
>CAZPNN010000172.1:0-2524 GCA_964587605.1 uncultured Chromatiaceae bacterium | reverse complement strand
AACGGCGTGTCGCTGACCTTCGACTCCAGTGCCGCGGGGGCGGTGCCTTATGGCGCGCAGATCTCCAGTGGGGTCTTCCTCCGGCCGGCGAACTACGAAGGTACCGCGGATCCCTTTGCGGCACCTGCCCCGGCTGGCGCCTACGGGACGAGCCTCGACGTGTTTAACGGCCTGTCGCCCAACGGCACTTGGCGCCTGTACGTCATGGACGATGGAAACGCCGACGTCGGCACGATCGGATCATGGGTCCTGACCATTACGACGTCGAGCACGAACCCGCCGCCAGCCGATTCGATACCGGACGCCTTCACCTTCACGGATGTGATCGGCGCGAACCCCGGGACGCTCCAGATCTCGAACCCGGTAACGGTCACAGGCATCAACACCGCAGCAGTGATCAGCGTGACGGGCGGCGAATACTCTATCGGCTGCGGCGCCGAGTTCACGACGGCCGTGGGTACCGTCACCAATGGGCAGACCGTCTGCGTCCGGCACACGAGTGCCGCGACCAACTCGGCCACTACCCTAACGCTGCTGACGATCGGTGGTGTCACTGGCGTATTTAGCAGCACGACTGTCGCTCCGGCTCCGGACACCGATGCTGACGGGGTGCCGGATCCGAATGACAATTGCACCTTGATACCCAATCCGGACCAGTGCGACTCCGACGCCGATGGTTACGGCAACCACTGTGATGGAGATCTGAATAACAACAACGCCACGAACGGGCAGGACAGCGGGCTGTTTCGCCAGCAGCTTGGCCAACCGAGTACTGCCCCGGTCTACAACGCGGCTGACCTCAACTGCAACGGCGTCGTGAATACTCAGGATTACGTGAAATTCCGCAGGCTGCTCGGCTCGCCGCCAGGGCCGTCCGGGCTGGTGCCTTGATGGACATATTCAGAGTTTCTGGGCTTCGGTCGCTGGAGTTTATGGAACTGATTCAGGTCATCAGCGCGCCGGGATGTCGTTGCGCCATTCTATCGGCCTGAGGGTCGGTAACTCAGCGAGGCCTGGTAAACCGTTTCGTCATAGCCGAAGCCCGTATTCCCTGAACGCCGTTCCATGCCGCCCTCGACGCCGAGAAAAAGGACCCTGCCGAGCTGCCAGTCGAGGCCCGTAGTCACCGTACTTGTTTTGTCGTCTTCGTTAGAGCCGCGAAAGTCTCGCTTTTCGTAACTGGTCTCGATGAATGCTTGCAGGCTTTGCGTAAGTCGGCGTGATGCCCCGGCGCCCACCGACCATGTATCCCGGTCCAGAGAAGCCGAATCCGGGTCTGTAGAATCTGAATCCGGGATACGCTCTCGGCTCGCGTCGCTGGAAACGTACAGTGTTGTGCGTGGCCCTTCGAAGGCGAGACTTAATCCGGCGGAGTCCTCCCGCTTTGCCTGATCAGTCAGGATTACGTCCTGGGTGCCGCCAAGCGCCGTGCCGTCCGGAACTCCCGAAACTCCTGCCGCAAACTGCTCAGCGGCGTTCAGATACTCGGAACCGGCATCCAGGGCAAGCGTCCAGGAGGGCGTGAGGCGCCGCGTCCAGTTGACCCGGACTAGCGATGTTTGATCAGTCTGGCCGCCCTGATCGAGGAAATTTACGCCCAAATCGACCGTTAGCGTCTGGCGGGCCCCTGTGGCCTGCAGTTGCGCAAAAACTTCCTGTTCGTTGTAGCTCGAATCGGTGTAGACGACGTGGCTGGTGTCCGCGTTGAACGACCAGGTCACGGCGGGGGATACGCGGCGGACGACGGCTGCGCCGCCCGTCCAGGTATGGCTGTCAACGTTGGTCGCGTCTTGATAACTCGAATTCTCGTAGCGGCCACGAACGAGGAGGTCGGTGGCACTACCGATAGGCAGGCGCAAGTCCGGCCCAGTCGAGACGACGTTGACATTGCCACGGTTGTCGGGAGTGGAGGCCGCTATTTCGTTGGTCGTTGTCTGACCGAAGGTGTTGTCCAGGCTCCAGGTGAGCGCATCGCCTACGAGACCGACGCGAATGGTGGCCGCCGCGGAGCCCAGGAATTCGTTGTCGTAAGTGTCGTCGAAATAGCTGAGATAATCGCCATTAGCCCGCAGCGTGGCGTTGACGCGCGAACCTTCTCGCGCAAGATTGATTGTTCCGCCGACGCTGCCGGTCGTATCGCTGATGGGGTCAGTATCGACCCGTGTCGCGTTGTCCGTATGGCCGAGCGCGGAGGTTACCGACCATTCCAGTTGTGTGCCGGATTCGGTGGCACTCAGTGCGTTGCTCGCCAGGAATCCAACGATCAGGCCCAATACGCGCGTCTTCATGTGGATGGCTCCCCAGGGCCGGTCCATCACTGGCCGACCGTGCCGTTCGCCGCGATAACGGGTCCCATTGTATGGCGGCCCGCGGCAAAGAGGGGGTTCACCTGAAACGGATCTGGAATTATGCGACGTGCGGCACGATGTCGAGGAGATGCATTACCGGGGTCTTGCCGGCGGTCCAGTCCGTGGTTCGCGTCGATCAGGCTCCGGACCGGCAGCGTCCCGGCACGCCGCCTTAC
>CAZPNN010000171.1:0-10803 GCA_964587605.1 uncultured Chromatiaceae bacterium | reverse complement strand
GCCACCACTGATTTCGGTGGAATTTCCGCCGGTGGGGAGTCGGCGACTGTAGTTTCCGGGGCCGCGGATTCCGGGGCTGTGGATTCCGGGGCTGTGGATTCTGGCGGCGCGGATTCGGGGGCAGGATCTGCCTGTAGCGGGGTGGGTACCGGCGGCTCACGCTCTTCGCCATCGAGGCGGATCGTGTGCGTGCGCAGATCCAGTGAGTCGTCAACCGCCGGGCGGGTGATGATCGCGTCGGAGTCCGGATTGCCATCCAGAATCGCCGGAACGACCAGCACCAGCACCGCGAGCAGACACGCGGCCCCGACCATTCGTTGTGCCAGTTGGCGGTCCATCACGAAAATTTTCCGGGAAGGCCTCAGTATAAACCAAGCCACTGGAGGGCGGGCGCAACGATCCGAAACGATCCGCAGACCACAATCCGGCCCCCGGCTGGCGTCACCTGGCGGGCACGTTCAAAGGCCGCGGCCGGGGTTGGCTCCCAGGCAACGGGATATACGCCTGCCGCTGCCAGCGCTTCACGCATCCCGCCCTCGGTACTGGCGCGCGGGTCGTCAACTCCCGATACGATCCATTGTCCGGCCACGGGAGCAAGCTCAGCCGCGAACCCGGCAATGGCCTTGTCAGCGAGCAGCGCCGTTACCACCGTGACCGCGGCGGGGCCTGTTGCCGGTCGGGGGAGCGTGGCGAGTTGCTCGCGCAAGACAGTCGCCGCCTGCGGGTTGTGGGCAACGTCCAGAATCCAGTCGTGCTCCCGGCGTACGACCTGGAAACGGCCGGGTGGAGTTGATCGCAACAGCACGGGATTAAGAAATTCGGCCGTCAGAAGCTCCGACGGCGCCAATCTGGTGAGCGCCGCCAGTGCCAGAGAGGCATTCCGGAACTGGGCCGCTGTCCAGTGTTCCGGGGCCCGCAGACCGTCTATGCGCTTTGTCCCGTGAATGAACGACCAGCTGCCATCCAATGCGGAGCGGCTGTCGCAAAAATCCCTGCCATACACCTGCAGGTCGGCACCCACTCGACTGGCCTCCGCGCGGATGGCGTTCGGCAGGGGTGCATCGCCGTAGAACGCCGGTGTTCCGGCGCGCAGGATTCCGGCCTTTTCAGCGGCAATCGCCTCGATCGTTGTCCCGAGCCACTCCTGATGATCCAGGCCAATGGTGGTAATCAGCGCAACGTCCGCGTCCAGTGCGTTCACGGCGTCGAGGCGGCCACCGAGGCCCACCTCCAGCAGCCAGGCGTCGCAACCAGCCGCCGCGAAACTGGCGACAGCGGCCAGGGTGCCGAACTCAAAATAGGTGAGCCGCACCGACTGCCGCGCCGCCTCGACGGTCTCGAAGGCGCGCACCAGCGCGGCGTCGGACACCGGTCGATCGGCGATCCGGATACGTTCGTTGTACGCGACGAGATGCGGTGAGGTGTAGAGCCCCGGATTCCCGCCGGCAGCACGCAGGCAGTCATGCACCAGGGTAATCGTGGAACCCTTGCCGTTGGTTCCACCCACGGTAAGCACGCGGCCCGCTGGCGGTTGTAAACCGAGCCGTCCCAGGACTTCGTGCACCCGGTCGAGGCCCATATCGATGGGCCGGGGGTGCAGGGACTCCTGCCACCGCAGCCAACCGGCGACAGAGGAAGGACGGGTCAGGCCGGGTTCTCGGTCGGCGGCGGAGCTGCCTGTTTCAGAAACTTTGCCAGCAGGGCAGCGATCTCGTCGCGCATCTGCCGGCGATCAACCAGCATGTCGAGGGCGCCGTGCTCCAGCAGGAATTCGCTCCGCTGAAATCCCTCCGGCAGAGTCTCGCGTACGGTCTGCTGAATGACTCGTGGCCCCGCAAAGCCGATCAGTGCATTGGGCTCAGCAATATTGATATCGCCCAGCATTGCGAGGCTCGCGGATACACCACCGGTCGTGGGATCTGTCAAAACGGAAATATAGGGCACGCGTGCTTCCGCCAGTTCGGCCAGTGCCGCGCTCGTCTTGGCCATTTGCAATAGTGAGTACAGCGCCTCCTGCATCCGGGCGCCGCCACTGGCAGAAAAGCTGATCAGTGGCTGGCGATTGTCCCGGCTCCAGGCCGCCGCCCGAGCAAATTTTTCGCCCACCACGGACCCCATGGATCCGCCCATGAATCGAAACTCGAACGCGCAGGCCACAACCGGCTGCCCCTTCAGCATGCCGGTCATCGCCACCAGCGCGTCCCGTTCCCCGGTTTCCTTCTGGGCCTGGGTAATACGCGTCCGGTAGGGCTTTGTGTCCTTGAAGCGGAGCGGATCCTGCGGGCTCAATTTCTCCGCGATTTCACGGCCTGTACCGGGATCGAGGAACACCATCAGGCGATCCCTGGCGACCAGGCGCATGTGGTAGCTGCACTTGGGGCAGACATGCAGATTGCGCTCCAGTTCCGCCCGATACAGTTGGGCGCTGCACTGGGGGCACTTGATCCAGAGTCCCTCCGGGACAGAACGTGTTCGCCGTTCCGTCTTGATGCGCGAGGGCAGGACCTTTTCGTACCACGTCATTGCTGAATCATAATCAAGTCCGGATCAGCGATCACGCCAGACTGGCTGCGGCCTGGCCGCAGGGAACGCCAATTCCGCCGGGTAATGAACCTCGGCCAGATACAAACCCTCTGGCGGCGCTGTGGGCGCCCCCAGGCGACGATCCCGGCCCGCCAGGAGCTCGGCCATCCACCTCAAGTCGGCGTCGCCCGTTCCGATCCGGACCAGGGCGCCAACGATGTTGCGCACCATGTGGTAGAGGAAGCCATTGGCGCGCACCTCGATCAGCAGATAGTCGCCGGAACGGGTCACCGCGAGCCGCTCGAGACGGCGGACCGGACTGCGGGACTGGCAGCCGGCACCGCGGAAGGCCGAGAAATCGTGCTCGCCAAGGAGATCGCTGGCCGCGGCGGCCATCCGCTCGCCGGCCAGCACCCCCTTAAAGCACCACGCACGCCGCCGGTCGAGCGCCGAACGCACCTCCTGATCGAGGATGACATAGCGGTAGGTTCGCGCCACCGCGGAGTAACGGGCATGAAAATCGCCGGGAACGGCGCGAACCCACTGCACGGTGATGTCGTCCGGAAGATTACTGTTGATCCCCAGGAGCCACGACCGCAGTGAACGACGAGCGGTGGAATCAAAGTGGATCACCTGCCCGCAGGCATGAACCCCGGTATCGGTGCGGCCGGCGGCTGCCGTGCTGATCGGTTCGTTGGCGACGTTTGCAATGGCGGCATTGAGTACGTCCTGGGCGCTGCGCGCGTGCCGCTGGATCTGCCAGCCGAAGAATGCGCTGCCGTCGTATTCAAGCCCGGCCGCGAAGCGCTGGGCGCTCAACTACATTGCCTCGCGCCAGGCACGTTGCCTTTTGCCAGGACCTGTCAGTCCGTCAGATCGTCGAGCAGGCGACGGGCTTCCTGGCGCTGGGAGGAGTCGCCCTCCTCCAGCACCTCGTTCAGTATGCTGCGTGCGCCATCGGGATCGCCCATATCGACGTAGGCCCGAGCCAGGTCCAGCTTGGTACCCACCTCGGTCATCGTGGGTCCCTCAGGACCTCGCCGACGTGCTGTCATTACGGAGGTCGGCTCGAGTTCGTTGCCAGCGTCGTCACCGTCGCCGGTGCCGTCACTGGCGTCTCCACCGATATCGAAGTCTACCTGACTGAGTTCGACGGAAACCTCGCCGAAAACCGCCTCCTCCGCGCGCGGTTGCTCAGCAGTGTCGTCGATGGACGGGTGCGCCGCACCGGAGGCAGGGACGTCGAGTGTGCCTTCGTCTACCGCCATGCCCTGCATCTCGGCGGTTGAATCACCTTCCAGGCCCTGCAGCAAGTCGGATTCATCGTCCTCCTCCGCACTGAGGTCGTAAGCGTCGTCGCTGCTCGATGCATCGTCATCGCCTACGAGGGCGCCGTGCAGCCCTGTACCCAGATCATCCGCCACCTCGTCAAGCCCGCTGAGATCGAGCCCCAGGTCTTCGAGATTGATCTCTTCTGTCTGGTCGGAACCCGCAACAGCGCGCAGGGGATCGGCCGCTCCGCCCAGCAAACCGGGAGCGGCACTCTCCAGCGTCGGTGTCTCCAGCGTTCTCTCGCCAGGGCCGCGGAATTCAAGGGTCGGGGTTTCCATCGTCGGAAAATCGTCGCCCGCCCGAGGGGCCTCAATCGTGGGAACCTCAGCCGTCGGGGGCATCGACCCGGGTTTCATCCGGCTGGTCGGCGACAGGCCCGTGTCGTCCGCTGGCTCTTCGTCCAGCGACCCGAAGTCAAAGTCGAGCACGTTGCCGGCCGGGCCCTTGCCCGCGGCCGGGAGATCAAGATCCTCGTCACCGCCCTCGTCGAACGAGAAGTCGACTCCGCCCTTGTCGTCATCAACCAGATCCAGATCGAGGCCGGAGTCACCCGTACTGACCACTGCGCCCGCGAACAGGGCTTCACCGGGACAAATCTGCTTGCCCAGGATCACGACCTTGTTCCAGTCAGGGTCGGCGGCACCCTTGAGCTGTCGGTGGAAGGTCTGAGCCTCCTTGAGAAACGCCGCCTTGTTCTCCCAGACGAAGTACACCTCGATGAGCTTGAGCCGCAGATCGCGTCGGTCCGGGCTCTCGCGCAGGGCGCGCAAAAGCAGTTCGGCAGCCTGATCATAGAGGCCATAGGCCAGGTGGAAGTTCGCTTCGGCAACCACATCCGCCTGGTCGAGCTCCACGGCACCTTCTGTACTGATGGTGCGTTCGAGCCGCGTTTCGGCATCGGGGTCCCGTTCAGCGGCTCGGCTGGCGGTAGAGGTGGACCGGGCAACGGCAACCTCCTCGACGCTATACCCGTCGCGGCCAACTGGCTGGGGACTTCCGGCACCGCCCCCCGTGCCGACATTCATGTCGCGGTCGAAGCGACTGGAGGCCTCGTCGGCGGCCACCATGCGGCGCCGGCCAAAGACGAAGAACAAGCCAGCGAGCAGCACCGCTGCGGCAGACGCCAGAAACCACACGTTGAAGATCAGGCCGCTGAGCGTACCGAGAATGCCGCCGCCCGCCGTTGGCCGCTCGCGTACAGCGCGCTTGGCGGGTTTTCGCCCTTCGTCGGCAGCCGGCGTATCCACAGCGACCGGGGCCACGGCAGTGCCGTCAGCTCCGACCGGCTCCACGGCCTCGTCAACCGGGGCCTCTTCAACCGCGGAATCTGCGGGCACGTTCGCAGGGACTGGCGGCGGCGCGCTCCCCTCGAGCTGGCTAACGCGGTCCTGCAGAGCCTTGAGCTGACTGTCCTTGAGGCTGACGAGCCGCTGCTTTTCAGCGAGTTCCTGCTCCAGAGCCGCGCGTCTGGCAGCCTCAGTGGCACTGGCCGCCGCCGGCCCCGAACCGGGACTCGCCACCTGCTCGGTGGGCGGCACCAGCTGCAGTCGCGCCGGCACAGGCGCCGGGCTGATGGCCCCTCGCCATTCCTCGTGCTGCCGCATAACCTCCGCCGTTGCCTCGTTGCTCGTCGTGCGGGCCAGTTCACTCGCGGGGGGCACCCGCAGGATGGCGCCGCGCCGAAGCCGGTTGATATTGCCGGCAAACGCCTCCGGGTTGGCCCGGTAGAGCGCCACCATCATCTGGTTCAGCGACACATTGCTGTCGGCACTCAAGCGCTCGGAGATCCTCCAGAGCGTCTCGTTGGCGCGAACCGGTCCGTAACTGTCGCCGTCCGGACCGGACGTAACGCTGCCCGTAGCGGCGCCCGCGGTGGATCTGGGAATGGCCGGGGCAGTTTCGGGAGGCGGAGTCCGGCGAACGGCTGGCGGCAGTGCCGCCGGACCGGCTGCCGCCGGCGGCGCGGCGACCGGTCGCGAACTTCCCTGGCCTGCCCCGTCCGGACGGGCAAAGGTCGGGGGATCGAGCAGGACGGTGTATTCCCGCAACAATCGGCCCTGCGGCCAACCGATGTCGAGGAGTATGGAGACAAAGGGTTCACTGATGGGCTGCGTCGAGGTTATGCGGACGATGGTTTGCGACCCGTCTCGCTGGACCTGGAACCTTAAATCCTCAAGGAAGCGGGGCCGGTCGAGGCCATAGCGCTCGAACGTAGCGGCCGGCGCCAGCTGGACGCTGAGCTGACCGAGATCCTCCGCAGAATCTGACGTCACCGGAATCTCGGCGACGAAGGGCTGATTGAGCGCCGAGCGAAGCGCTATTTCGCCGAGGCCCAGGGCGCTCGCAGTTAATGGAAGCAGTACCGCCAGCAGCGGGACTGCAGCGAGTCGGACTCGTGGCATCACCAATCCCCGATTGAGCCGCCGGCACCACCCCTCATCGGGGAGCCCAAAAAAACCGGCGGCTAGAAGTGGGGCCAACTATAGCCCATATGCTCCCGCTGTGTAAGGCAGAGCAGCCCGGATTCAGAGGTAATCCCGGATCAGGACTTCCGCGATCTGGACGCTGTTCAAGGCCGCCCCCTTGCGAATATTGTCGGACACAACCCAGAGGTTGATGCCACGCTCGCAGGAAATATCTTCCCGGATGCGGCCCACGTAAACGGAATCGTGGTTTGCGGCGTCGGTCACGGCCGTCGGGTACCCGCCAAGGCGATTTTCGTCCACCACGGTAATGCCAGGCGCCCGCTCGAGCAGTGCCCGCACTTCCCTGGCGCTGATCTTTCGCCGCGTCTCGATATGCACCGCCTCCGAGTGCCCGAAAAAGACCGGCACCCGAACAGCGGTGGGATTGACCTGGATCGACTCGTCACCAAGGATCTTGCGGGTCTCCCAGACCATTTTCATTTCTTCCCGCGTGTAACCGTTCTCCTGGAAGTCGTCAATGTGGGGCACGACGTTGAACGCGATCTGCTTGGCCGCACCAGCAGTCTCCACCGGTTGGCCATTCAGCAACTGGGAAGTCTGGGCTGCCAGCGTTTCGACCGAGCGCCGTCCCGCGCCGGACACGGACTGGTAGGTAGCGACGTTAATGCGGGTAATTCCGGCCACGTCGTGGATAGGCTTCAGCGCAACGACCATCTGGATGGTCGAACAATTGGGATTGGCAATGATGTTGCGGCCGCGATAGCCGGCGATAGCCTCCGGATTAACTTCCGGCACGATCAGCGGGATATCCGGCTCGTTGCGAAACCTGGAGGTGTTGTCGATCACGATGCAGCCAGCGGCGCCGGCGCGGGGTGCGTGCTCGCCGGACACGCTGCCACCCGCCGAGAACAGCCCGAGGTCGACGCCCTGAAAGTCAAACTTGGCCAGATCCCGGACACGGTGGGTCTTGCCCCCGAAGCTCACGGTCTTGCCCACCGATCGCTCGCTGGCAAGCGGAATCAGCTCGCTGACGGGGAACTTCCGTTCCGCGAGGATCTGGAGGAGTGTCTCGCCAACGAGGCCGGTGGCCCCAACGATAGCGACGCGGTAGGCATCCTTGCTCGGCATACGATCAATACTCTGGCAGTTGCGACTGTAAAAAGGTTTCAGGACCGCGGTCGACCGGCTTCCACGGCCGGGGTCACCGGCTTGACGTCGGCGTTCTGGGCACGGTGCCGGAGATAGTGGTCCATCAGCACGATCGCCAGCATCGCCTCGCCGATCGGCGCCGCCCGCAGCCCCACGCAGGGGTCGTGCCGTCCGGTTGTGGCCACTTCGGCCGGCTCGCCCTCCTCATCGACCGTGTCGCCTGGCAGCCGGATGCTCGAGGTCGGCTTCAAGGCCATGCTGATCAGGATGTCCTGGCCCGTGGAGATTCCACCCAGCACGCCGCCGGAAGCATTGCGCCGAAAACCGGCAGGCGTTATTTCGTCGCGGTGTTCAGTGCCCTTCTGGGCGACCACGGCAAATCCCGCGCCAAGCTCAACGGCCCGTACCGCATTGATGCTCATGATCGCGTGCGCGATATCAGCCTCGAGCTTGTCGAACACCGGTTCGCCAAGGCCCGCGGGCACGCCGCTAGCCACCACGTTGATCCGCGCACCAATGGAGTTGCCCTCCTTGCGCAGCGCATCCATGTACGCCTCAAGCTCTGGCACCCGAGCCGGATCCGGGCAGAAAAACGGATTGTCATCGACCGTAGCCAGATCGACCACGTCCAGCACCAGCGGACCCAACTGACGAAGGTAACCGCGGATCTCGACGCCCAGCCGCAACCGGAGGTACTTGCGGGCGATAGCACCCGCCGCCACACGCATCGCCGTTTCCCGGGCCGACGAGCGGCCGCCGCCGCGATAATCACGGATGCCGTACTTCTGCTGGTAGGTGTAGTCCGCGTGTCCCGGCCGGAACCGATCCTTGATCTTCCGATAGTCCTGCGACTTCTGGTCAACGTTTTCAATAAGCAGGCCTATGGGAGTGCCCGTGGTCAGACCCTCGAACACACCCGAAAAGATTTTTACCGCATCCGGTTCGCGGCGCTGCGTGGTGTGCCGGGACTTGCCCGGACGTCGCCGTTCCAGATCTTTCTGGATGTCGGCTTCCGCAAGTGGCATGCCAGGCGGGCAACCGTCGACAATGCAGCCGAGTGCGGGCCCATGACTCTCGCCAAAAGTCGTGACGGTAAAGGACTTGCCGATGGTATTGCCGGACATCAGTGCTCTGCTTGTCAGTGGTCGTTCGCGGGCAGGCTGTCGCGCAGATCTGCGGCGCTAACCAGGGCGATGCCTTCCCCGCCGTTCAGGAGGTCTGGCCAGAGGAAGGGCACCATCGGGAAACGGGCTTCCAGCATACCGCTCCCGGCCCCGACTTCCAGCGCAAGCCAGCCCTGCGGCGTCAGAAAGCGAGCGGCATGGTGCAGGATTCTCGCCGGCGTTTCCATCCCGTCAGTCCCGGAAACGAGCGCTACCCGCGGCTCGTGCCCGTACTCGGGAGGAAACGTCGGCAGGTCCTCCTCAGGCACATAGGGAGGATTGCTGACGATCAGGTCGAAAAGTCCTTCGAGCCCTGCAAAAAGGTCGGCCTCCACAAGCTCCACGCGGTCCCGAAGGCCATGCCGCTCCACGTTGCAGGCCGCAACTGCCAGCGCGTCGGCGGAAATATCGGTGGCGATCACCTGGCTATCGGGAAAAGCGAACGCCAGGGCGACCGCGATACAACCGCTGCCCGTCCCGATTTCGAGTATGCGCCCGACTGCATCCGGGTTAAGCCACGGCTCGAAACGGTGGCCGATCAACTCTGCAAAGGGTGAGCGCGGGATGAGCACCCGTTCGTCCACATGAAATGGCAAACCGGCGAACCAGGCCTCGCCGGTAAGGTATGGCAAGGGACGGCGACTGCTGATGCGTTTCTCGAGCATTGCGTCGATCTGCGCCCGTTCCGCCCGGGATACGCCAAGCTCGTACGCCCGCAAGGCGTCGGCATGGTCCAGCCCCATGACGTGAAAGACCAATGCCGCCGCTTCATCCCGCGCGTTCCCGGTGCCGTGGCCAAAAAATGCACCGGAGCGAGCCAGACGCCGGGCACAGGCATCGATCAGCCCGGCCACCGTGTCTCCGGCACCCCTGTCTCGCGAGCGCCGCCGCCCGCCACCGGGTCCTGATGCCATGCTCCGTCCACCGCCGAAAACCACACCGGCGTATAGAATACGTCGCCGCCGCGCTCCGGGAACCCTTTGCTGATGCTGCCAACCCTTCTGGACCAACTCTTCGTCCTGATGCAGCGCCTGCTGCCGGAACGGCTGCTGGGTCACGCCGTTCGCGCCCTCACGAGAAGCCGGATTCCATGGCTGCGCAATCTGCTCATTCGCGCTTTCGTCCGCGTCTACGCCGTTGATCTTGCCGAAGTGGAGCACCCGGAACCCGAGGCCTGGGAAAATATGAACGCGTTTTTCACCCGCCCGCTGCGCGCTGGAGTGCGGCCCATCGCACCGGGTGAAGGTACTGTCGTGAGTCCGAGCGACGGGCTGCTGGAGGACCTCGGCTACGCCGAAGCAGATCAGCTGGTTCAAGCAAAGCGCTTCCGCTACCGTCTTGCCGACTTTCTTGCCCTGGCGCCGACAGAGACAGAACCGTTCCACGGCGGCGCGACGGCCACGGTCTACCTGGCCCCTCACGACTATCACCGGGTGCACATGCCGCTGGGCGGACGGGTAACCGAAATGGTCTATGTGCCGGGCCGGCGGTGGGCCGTCAACCGGCGCACCGCACGCACAGTTCCGGGACTCTTTGCGGCCAACGAGCGCGTGATCCTGCGGTGTGAGAACGCCGCAGGCCGCTTCGCCGTGGTGCTGGTCGGTGCACTGAACGTGGCGAGCATCTCCGTGGCCTGGAGCGGCGAAGTACCGCCGGCGGGCCACGTAGTTAGGACCCGTTACGGACCAACGGACCCGGCGCTGACGATACCGGCCGGCGGCCTGCTCGGGCAGTTCAACCTCGGCTCTACCGTCGTAATCGTGGCCGAGCGCGGTCTGATGACATGGGATGACGGCCCCGCTCCAGGCGCGCCGGTCCGGATGGGAACCCGCCTCGGCGAGTGTGCCGGCTGCTGATGCGCTGGCAACCGGGCGCAACGCCCCTCACCCTCCGCCAGCGGTCGCAACTGCTGGCCACCACCCGGCACTTCTTCAGCAGCCGCGGTCTTCTGGAAGTGGAAACGCCGGCCCTGGTGCAACACGCCGTCACGGATCCGCACTTGCAGAATATTCCCGTAAGGCCGAGCCACGGCCCGCAGCTGTTCCTGCACACGTCGCCCGAATTTCACATGAAGCGACTGCTTGCCGCCGGCGCCCCGGACATCTGGCAACTCGGCAAGGTTTTTCGCGATGCTGAAGCCGGCATTCACCACGAACCGGAATTCACGCTGCTCGAATGGTATCGCCACGACTACACACTGCAGCAACTCG
>CAZPNN010000170.1:0-6432 GCA_964587605.1 uncultured Chromatiaceae bacterium | reverse complement strand
GGCGATGATCCACGCCAGCACGGCCTGCAGGCCGAAGACCAGATACAGGCTCTTGAAGGCAAAGTTTGGCTCGTTGCGGGCACGGATCACCTGGTAGCGGCGGTCTTCGGGCTTGCCCCGGCTGCGCCACAGGATATGCAGGGCGAGGCGCGCAGCCCAGAGGACAGCCAGCAATACCGCGAGGGCTCCCCGCGGTCCGGGATCCGCCTGGAGTAACAGCCAGGCCACGCCGGCGCCCGCTATGGCAACACCCCAGAACACGTCCACGATGGCCACGCTGCGCATTGGAAAACTCAGCAGCCACGCTGCGAACATGAGTACCGCCGTAGTCGCAAGGCCGGACAACACGATCTCGGTCATCACCGGATTATCGGACAAACCGGTAGTGGCCCACCAGCCACTCCGTGCCATCGGCGTAGCCGAAGAGTTCAGCCACCGCCATGAAGAACATCCGCCACCGCTGGAACCAGCGCGCCGCCTCACTATCACCGTAGGCGGCCGTCAGCACAGCCATGATTTCGTCGCGAGCACGGTCCTGATTGGCCAGCCACGCATTCGCCGTGCGCTCGTAGTGAGCACCCCCCACGCGCCACTGCCCCTCGAGACTCAGGTGTTCCTGGAAGTACAGCAAGGTGTGCTCGGACGGCATCAGGCCACCGGTGAAGAAGTAGCGGGCCATCCAGTCTGTGTCGCCATCCACCGTGAAGGGATACATCAGCGAGCGGTGGCAAAAGATGTGCACGAACAGCTTGCCGCCCGGCTTAAGCCAGCCGGATATGCGTTCCATCAAGGTTGCGTAATTGCGGATGTGCTCGAACATCTCGACCGAAACGACCCGATCAAAACGCTCGCTGGTTGCGAAGACGTTGGCATCGGCGGTAATTACATCGATGTTGGCAAGACCACGCTCGCGGGCCCGCGCCAGGATGAATTGCCGCTGCGACGAAGAATTTGAAACTGCCGTAATCCGGCTGCCGGGAAACTCCGCGGCCATCCAGAGCGTGAGGGATCCCCAGCCACAGCCGAGCTCGAGAATACTCTGGCCGTCGGCAAGTTCAGCGCGCTGGCAGGTTAGCCGAAGCATGGCCTCCTCGGCCGCATCGAGCGAGGGCGAATCGTCTCCGAACAGGCAGCAGCTGTACTTCAGGTGTTTACCGAGTACGCGCTCGAAGAATGCCGCAGGAACCTCATAGTGCTGCTCATTCGCCCTGGCGGTTTCAATAGCGACCGGGCTCTGACGCAGTTCGGCCAGCCGTCGCTGGTAGGCATCAAACTGCTTTTCGCCCCGGTCGCCGGCCTCAGCGGCAAGCCGCGACCTCATCAGGCGCCGCATGCCGAAGCGGGTGAACGGGTCCGGGATCAGGCCCCGCTCACAGAGGTCGATCAGTATGCTCACGGTTCCAGTTGGCCGCCGCCAGACTCAACGGCGGCGCGGACCCGGCCGACGATCGGCCCGAGCACCGGCAACTGCTCGTAGAGCCCCGTCCCGGAATCCCAGAAATCCTTGTGCAGCAGCACTCGTCCGTCGGCGTCGAAGCGGAACTGGGAGACACCATAGGTGATGACCGGCTCGCCGCCATTGAGTCCGTCAACCGCTACGGTCATTCGCCAGCGCGCGTACCAGTCGATTCCGAGGGGCGCACGGTCGAGAAACTCGACCTTCAGCAGTTCTGCCTTCTCGGCGGTGTTGCGGAAGTAGGCTTCGATGGTATTGACCCCCTGGATGCCAACCAGCGTGTCGTTCAGGTAGCCCGTCGGCGCATAGACCGTTGCCGTCTGCTCGCGGACCGATTCCGGGGTCATGCCGTCGAAATACCGCTGGAGGTTCCCAAACGCTCGTTGCCCGGATTCGCTGTCAAGCGTCACGGCCAGCGACGCCGAGTCGGCCAGCGCACGCTCATAGGAGGCATTCAATTCCGACAACGGGGTCGGCGGCGCCCCGCAGCCGCTGATGAGAAGCGACAGCACGGCGGCTGGCCCGGCCATCGCGCCGGCCGTCACTTTGAGTCGTCGCCGTCTGTGCATCGTCATTCTCCCGTGCTTGGGTGTACGATCATGCCTCAGCCGGCACGAGCCCCAAAGCGGAAAAGCAGGCGGCGGCATGCAGCGCCTACACGACAGTCCCGACGACGCTGGCGCAATCCAGCCCTTACGCGGGGCCGGCGTGGGTCAATTGACGCATGTTGCGCGGCGCAGCGTGCACCGTGCGCTGGAGTCACTCAGTTGCGGCCGACTGTACCTGCAGGACCCGCTCGGGAGCACGCTGTTCGGCGCTCCCCCTGCCAGCGGCGCAGACTCCGGCCCCGATCTTTCGCTGCAGATCAACGATCTCTCGGCCTATCTGGACATTGCCACCGGTGGGACCATTGGCGCTGCCGAAGCCTACATGGCCGGCAAGTGGACCGTGTCGGACCTGCCCGGTGTCATGCGTCTGCTGGTGATCAATCGCGACGTCATGAATGGCCTGGAGTCAGGCATGTCCCGGCTTGGAGGTGCCCTGCTCAAGCTCGCTCACTGGTCTCGCCGCAACACGCGAGGGGGCAGCCGACGCAACATTCACGCGCACTACGACCTCGGCAATGAGTTCTTCCGGCTCTTCCTGGACCCCGCGATGATGTATTCGTCCGCGGTATTTCCGCGGCCCAAAGCCTCGCTGGAGGAAGCGTCGATCCACAAGCTCGACCTGATCTGCCGGAAGCTGGACCTGAACGCCGACGATCACCTGCTGGAAATAGGCACCGGCTGGGGTGGGCTGGCGCTGCACGCCGCCCGGAATTTCGGCTGCCGCGTGACCACGACGACTATCTCGCGAAACCAGTTCGAGTTTGCCAGCGAGCGCGTCCGACAGGCCGGCCTCGACGATCGCATCACGATCCTTTCTGAAGACTATCGCGACCTGACTGGCACTTACGACAAGCTGGTTTCCGTCGAGATGATCGAGGCCGTTGGCCACGACTTTCTCGACGCTTTTTTCCGGGTGTGCAGTGAACGATTGAAGCCGGCCGGGCGGATGCTGTTGCAGTCGATCGTCATTGCCGACCGGAATTACGAGCAGGCACGGAACTCCGTCGACTTCATCCAGAAATACATCTTCCCCGGCGGCGCCCTGCCCTCCTGTGGCGCCATCCTGGGGTCGGTCAGCCGGGTCGCGGACCTGCAGCTGACCAATCTGCACGACATCGGCCTGGACTATGCACAAACGCTGCAGATCTGGCGTGAACGATTCATGCAGCGGCTTCCCGAGGTCCGTCGACTGGGCTATCCGGATGAATTTATCCGCCTGTGGGAGTGGTACCTGGCCTATTGCGAAGGTGGCTTTCTCGAACGCGCCATCAGTGCGGTCCAGGTGGCGTTCGACAAACCGGCGTGCCGGCTTCCGCCTCTGCGGTGTGCACCATGAACATGCTCTTGCTCCGGACCCTGGTTCTGCTCGCGGCACTCGGCCTGACTGCCTGCGCGCCCCGAAATCCGGTCATCGACACCGGGGGCGAAACCTACGACGGCATGGTGCCCGTGCGCGATTCGGGAATGAAGGAAGCATGGGTCAAGCCTGACATCAACATCAGCAGCTACCAGCAGGTGCTTGTGCTGCCCACGGAAGTGCAGTTCCGCGCGGTACGGCCGTCAGCGGGCACCAGCCTGTCGCGCTCGGGTACAACCGAGTTCCCGATATCTCCGGCAAATCAGAAGCGGCTGGTGGAGTTGGTCACGGAAGTCTTTCGGGAAGAACTGGCCAGGAGCCAGACCCTGACCCTCACGACGGAGGCCGGACCGGATGTACTGCTGGTCCGGATCTCCCTTCTCGACATCGTTTCGAAGGTGCCGCCCGAAGGGCCGGGCCGAACTGAGATTTATCTGG
The DNA here is from genome assembly GCA_964587605.1 of uncultured Chromatiaceae bacterium. GTDB lineage: Bacteria > Pseudomonadota > Gammaproteobacteria > Steroidobacterales > SHZI01. The sequence goes on along the minus strand of CAZPNN010000170.1, from coordinate 2,573 downwards.
ATGAAGTTGGCGCCGCCACCCTGGTGCTTGAACTTAAGGACTCGATGAGCGGCGAGACACTGGCGCGTGCCGTCGATCGTCGCGTCGCCGAGCGCCCGGATGGTCTTTCTGGTCCGGGAACCGTGGTACCTACCACCTCCGTGACCGCCTGGAGTGACGTCCGTCACGTCGCCCGGCGCTGGGCCAGCGCCGTCACGCGGCGCATCGACCAGCTGCACACCCGGGGGCGGGTGCCTGACTAGTCGCGCGCTGCGCCGCCGGGCCCGCCGCGCCGTCGCGGCAGGCGCGGGTTAGTACTGGCCGAGTGGCGAAGCAAGCGGGGCTGGCTCTAGCGCCGCTCGCGGTTTCGGAATTCGAAGGCCAGCTCGCACTCCGGCAGTTCATAGAACCGGGGTGAGCCGCCAATGCGCTCGCCGTTGTAGCCGTCCGCGTCACGACGGCAGTAGGCTTCGTCGCCCCGCTTTTTCTCAAGGCAATCCTTATACACGTCGTCGCGGATTGGCCCCAATGCTACATCCCGGGCCGCCTCGCAACGGCGGTCCAAGTCCGCCTGCTTTTCGGCGTCACTCTGCTCCGAACCAGCAACTGCACTGGCCACCAGGAACAGAGCGCAAGATACGACAGTCACCAGCCTACGCATCGGGCAGTCCCGCCAGCCGGGCGCCAACCTTAAGCGCATCGTCGATCGTGGCGGCGTAACCATCGCTGCCGACTTTCTCCCACAGATCCGGCGCCTCATTGAAGGCCGCGCCACCAACTACCACGCGCACCTGAGAACCGAATCGCCCCCGTATGGCCTCGATAGCCTTCTTTACGCGCGGCAACTGTGTACTGATGGTAGCGCCCAGCATGAGCAAATCAGTCTCGTAGAAGGCAAGTATTTTTGGCAGATCAAGCAGGGGAACGTCCGAACCGATGAAGATCACCCGCCAGCCGTCGAGCTGGTACAGGTCGGCCAGCGCCCGCAAAGCGACATCATGAACATTGCCGGACATGGCAGCTACAACAACGGTGCACCCGTTCGCCGGACGTTTCGCCGCCCGGCTTGCCAACACCGCCATCGTCCGCTGTGTCGCCGCCGTGACCATGTGTTCTTCTGCGACACTGATGTCGCCGGCATGCCAGAGGCGCCCGACCTCACGCTGCGCAGGCAGCAGCACATCGATGTAGGCGGACTGCGGCCCAATGCTACCCATAGCCTCGGCCACAAGCATTTCAATGGCATCCGCGATGTTTCCCTCGAGAATCTTGTTCAGGTACACGAGTGCAAGACGATCCGTCGGGCGCTTCGGATCGAGTGCCGAAGGTTCAGGCGGAAGTGGAGAAGCATCGAGCAGGGTCAGCGCAGTATCCAGGTACGCAACTGGCAGGTCCAAAGCGGCCTTGGGCAGCCGCTCGACCAGCACATCCCGCAGTGCCTGCAGACTGTCGCGCAGGTCTGATTCCCGCTGGCCACGAGCTGTATACGCCCTGCGCGACCAGCTGACCCGGTTGGTAAAAATCACGGACTCGCCAACCAGCACCGCGGCGGCCAGCTCCAGGACGCGCTGGGTGAGATGCGACCGCCACGCTGAAAGCGCGTCAACCTCCTCCCGGCCGCTCAATTCCGGGTCCCGCTCAAGCATGAGTGAGGCGGAAAATCCGGCATACCCGGATGCACCCCGCTCCAGGATTTCGCTGGCGAAGGCGTTACCCGCAATTTGTTGAACCAGGGCCATAACCGAGAACCTGAATGAAGAGCTACTGGTCTGTGTTTCGCACTGGCGTTCGGCTCAGATTCACGACAGGCGTCCGCCGGGCAGGTCCTCGCCCCGTTGCAAGGGCGCCGCCTCCTTGATGGCCGGATCGATTGCGTGGAAAACCTTGCCAATCGTGAGCGGGGCGTCGAGGCAATCCACGACGAGGCGCGCCAGGTCCGCGCGGTTGATCACACCCATTACATTGCGGTCCTCGGTGCGAATCGCTGTACCGCTGGCCGGATTGTTCGTCATCCCGCCGGGACGAAGGATGGTGTAGTCGAGACCGCTCGCCATCAGGTAGTTCTCGCCGAGGGTCTTTTCCTCCAGAACGGGGCCCAGAAATTGCAGAACCTTGGGGCCGACCGCACTCCGGCTGTCGCCGGCACCAATCGCCGTGACAAAGATATGACGCTGCACGCCCGCCTCGCGGGCGGCATCCACGACGTTACGGGTGCCGTGATAGTCGGGCCGCGGCTCGCCGCGCTTGCCGCCCACGGTATTGATCACCGCCCGAAAACTCCCGGAGGCGAATGCGCCCTGCACGGACCGCGGATCGAGCACATCACCACGAAACAACTTGACCTTGAGCCGCAGCAGCTCGGCCATGTCGGTCGTGGGCCTGATAAAGACCGTGACGGCCTCACCGCGACGCTCGAGCAGGCGAGCCACCTCGAGCCCGGTCCCCCGACTGCCGCCAACGATCAGTACGCCGTCCGTCATTTGACCATCCTGCCTTAGGGCACAGAGTAGCAACTGGCACGCGCTCCAACCACCGTGCGGGGTGCCCGCGCGGATGCCTTGACGGAGCCGGGGCCATCACCGAAGCTCTGGGCA
>CAZPNN010000169.1:0-4348 GCA_964587605.1 uncultured Chromatiaceae bacterium | reverse complement strand
AACGCGACGGGTGGCACGGCCGTTGTGACGGCCCCTGCAGGCACCAGGCCATTGGGCATCGTGGTCGACACCACGGTGGTCACTGGTGCCGTGACTGCCATTGACTACGCCAAGCGGACGGTCACTCTGCTGGGCCCTGAGGGCAACTCGCGCACGTTCGAGGTCGGTCCCGCCGCAAAGAAGTTCGACGCGGTCAAGAAGGGCGACAATGTGGTCGTGACCCTGAAATCGGCCACCACGATCGAAGTGACGGCGCCGGCAAAGACCTAAGCCAGACAAAAACCAGGCTCTGAAAGCCGCGGCCGGAGATTCCGGCTGCGGCTTTTCTCGTTTGGGAAACCGTTAACGGCCGCCTCGTGCCCGTTGGCACACGCCCACCCTGGGCCAAAACTTGCAACGTTTGGTGCAGAGCGCGTTCACGGGCGTCCAGTCGGCCCGGCGATACGCGGAATTGGCTGCAGCCTCGGGGTCGGGTATGAGCACAAATGGATCGAACGTGAGCGCCATCGCACCGAAGTGGCGCACTGAAGAGGCCGGCGTTGTTCGGCCTGTGCCGTCCAGTGCCGAAAGCCGACGTCACGAACGACCGTGACCATGCGTGACATGCTCACCCTTTCCGCCCATCTGCCTGAAGTCGAGTTCATGCCCGGCGACATCGTCGTGCAGGAGGGCGGCGTGGCCGGAAGCCTGTGGGTGCTGGTGTCGGGGGCCCTTCAGGTGCGTAAGGGGGGCGTGCCGGTCAACACCATCACGCAGCCGGGCGCCCTGGTGGGCGAGATCTCGGTGCTGCTCGGCTCGGCTTTCAGCGCCACCGTCGTGGCCACCCAGCTGAGCGTGCTGCGCCATGCAGAAGATGGCCAGGCGTTGCTGACAAGCGACCCGGCCATCACGCACGTCGTGGCCGTGGGCCTGGCGGAGCGTCTCAACTTCGTTACCACCTATCTGGCGGACCTGAAGCACCAGTATGGGAACGCGCCGGGCCTGACGATGGTGTCCGACGTGCTCAGCCAGCTGGCACAACGGCAGGCGCCGCCGGCCCGCCCGGGATCCGCGCGCGATCCCGACCCCGAGTACTGATGTGCGGTACTGAGCCACACGGGACCCATTGCCATCGTGCGCATCCTCCTGGTCTCTGACCTCCACTACACGCTGCCGCAGCTGGACTGGGTCGTGCGCGTCGCACACTCGTACGACCTGGTCGTGCTGGCCGGTGACCACCTGGACATCAGCTCCCCGGTATCACTCGACGCCCAGTCGGTCGTCATCCTCCGCTACCTGTTACTGCTCAAGGCAGCCGGGCGCGTGGCGGTCAGTTCGGGCAACCACGACCTCACCGGCCCCGACGCGCGGGGCGAGCAGGCGGCGCTATGGCTCGCGGAGGCTCGCCAGTCCGGTGTGCCCTGCGACGGCGATTCGCTACTGATCGACACCACGCTCGACACCACGCTCGTCACCATCTGCCCCTGGTGGGATGGCCCGCTGGGACGCGCGGCGCTCGAAGTGCAGCTGGCCGCTGACGCCGCGCGCCGCCCGGCCCGCTGGGTGTGGGTGTACCACTGGCCGCCCCTGGGCTCGCCGACCTGCTGGACGGGACGCCGCGACTACGGCGATGCCGACGTCGGCGCGTGGATCCGGCAGTACCAGCCCGACCTCGTGCTCACGGGTCACGTGCACGAGCCCCCGTTCAAGCCGGCGGGCAACTGGGCCGACTACATCGGCACTACCTGGGTCTTCAACGCCGGGCGACAGCCCGGGCCCGTGCCCGCGCACATCGCAATCGACCTCGGCGCCGGCTCGGCGTCCTGGCGGTCGCTTATGGGCGTCGAGGAACTGCGCCTGGCGGATGCCGCGGCCCCGTCGCGCACGGTCTTCTGACTCGCCCCCCGGCCGGGCCGGGCCCCGTGGGTGGGTGCCGGGGTGTGGCCTTTGGCCACGGGACGGGAGGCGGGCCACATTGCTATGATCAACGGGTTACGTCGACCAAATTCAGGGCAACAAGAATCAAGGGGACCACTGTCATGAGAATCCGTCATATCACTCGATGGACGACCACCGGAATTGCCGTTCTCATCGCTATTCTGGCCGGCTGCGGCAAGCCCGCCAGCCCGCCGGCCGCGATTGAACCGGCCGCGACCGAGCCGGCGGCCAGGGCGACTTCGCCGGACCTTGCCAACCTGCCGTCACCCGACGAAGCCCCGCCCGCGGAGTGGGCCGGGAAGGAACTGCCGGTCCGCATGATTCCCAACATCCCGCAATCGGCGGAGGCCTACTACGCCCCTGACAACCTGCACGTCATCGCCCAGACCAAGGATCCGATGGCCGCGCAACCGGAGAAGGGCAAGATTGGCGGCTCGCTGACCTTTACCTACACGGACACGGGCGAGGAACTCACCCGCATCAACGACAAGGGGCAGGACGCCTGCTCCTGGTTCCTTCCCGACGGCAAGGGGCTCATCTGGACCTCCACCCGGGACAACCTGGACATGCCGGCGGGCAACTGGTCCGAAGAGACCGATTATCCCCAGGGCGCCGAGCTGTACACCTCCGACCTCAAGGGCGGCAACATCAAACGCCTGACCAACAACAAGTACTACGAAGCTGAGGTAACGACCTCCCTTGATGGCAAATGGGTGTTCTTCGGCCGGCAGATCGACGGCAAGCTGGACATCTGGAAGATGCGCATCGACGGCACGGACGAGCAGCAGCTGACCTTCACCCCCGACTGGCAGGAAGGTGCCCCGTACCCGACCCCGGATGGCGATCACCTGATCTTCCGCGCCTGGAAGCGCAGCGACAAGCTGCGGATCAACGCCGAGTACAAGGAGACGGGCAAGCGCCAACAGACGCCGATGACCATCTTCACCATGAAGACGGACGGCACGGACGTGCAGCCGCGAACTTTCACCAAGGACATGAACTGGGCGCCGTTCATCGCCCCGGATGGTCAGCATTTCTTCTATGACCGGGTGTTCGAAGGCAACAACTGGGAAATCGTGATGAACGATCTTGCCGGCGGCGAGCCTAAGCAGATCACCTACAACAAGGGCTTCGATGGCTTCGTGTCGATATCGCCGAACGGCAAGAAGTTGCTGTTCGGGCGCAGCCTCGGCTCAGGCTTCATGTCCAACATCCACACCTTCGTGATGGACATCTCCTCGCTCAACGTCGGCCCGGAGAACTTCAAGGGCAGCATTCCGCCCAGGGCCGAGCGGCCCGCGGGCTGGGTCGAGGACCCGGGCCTGGCAGACTACGGCGATCGCCTCGGCAAGTAATGCCCTGGCAAATAGGGCCCGCCACGAGCGGCCGCAGCACGCAACCCACCGGGGGACGGCAGGCATAAGCCCGCCGTCCCCCGAACGCGGAAAAGGCCGTTTGGACTTCCACGCCCACACGCGAGGAGGACATATGAGCATTCGACTCACACTGACCGCCACTCTGGCGCTGCTGGCATCCAGCGTCGCCATCGCCCAGGATGCGTGGAACGACGTGAAATCCTGGAGCGGCACCGTGACGATCGAAGGGACTGACGCCAGGTCGAGCTCAATCGGAATCTACTCGCAGAAGACGACCTATAAGGCGACCGGCAAATTCACCATCACCGACAGCATGATGCCCGACGGAATGCACATGATGTGGCCGACGGGGGGCGCCGAGGAGATGGCGGATCCGAAGCTGGCCCTGGCCGCCTCCCTTGGCTGGCAGGCGCAGGTTGAGGCCAGCCTCGAGGGCACGCGGGAAGTGAGCAGCACCGGCACCATGGCGGCCTACCAATGTTCGGTCAAGACCCTGCATCCGTCGTCAGTGGGACTCACGGCCCAGTTTGGAGCGCCGACCTACGCACTGAATATCAGCTTGCCAAGACCCGAGTTCCAGTGCACAGGGTCAACGACCGAAGCGCTGCCTATTGATCTCGGGCAGACAGAATTCAAATTCACGGGCCCCCGCGGCAAGGTGGGTCCGATCAGCGGCACGAAAACCTTCACTACCGAGTCGGGCACGATCAAGGTCGCGTTTACACTGGCGCCAGCCAGGTAGGGGCGGCGGACGCTCGCTTCACGACTGGGCCCTGGTTTCAGCACGACGATGTGCTGCCAAGGCGACACGCCGAGTGCGCGCTCGACTGTTATTGCCGTGGCTGTCGGCGCTGAGCGAAGAGCGAACTGGCCGCGAGATGGATCGGGAGGATATCCGGCAGTTTAAGACTGCTGCAGAAGGCGTCGAGTGATGAACAATGACCCGCCCAAGGGCTCCGATGCCGCCTGGGCCGAACACAATCTTTCCCAGTTGCGGTACTTCAACTCGCTGAGCCTTCGCCAAAAACTGGAGGCCGTGGAAGGCATGGCTGACG
>CAZPNN010000168.1:0-3200 GCA_964587605.1 uncultured Chromatiaceae bacterium | reverse complement strand
CCTCGCTTTGACGGCACTCGCACCAACGGTCCACAGGCCAGTGTTCGGATCCCAGATCTCGGCGCTGTAGTTGACGTTGGTCAACTGGTTGTCGCTGGAACTCCCGCCGGTTGCCAGGACCTTGCCATTGGGCAGAATGGTGGCGTTGGCCCAGCGCCGCTGGGACGACATGGAGCCCGTCTGGGTCACGCCCGGTGTTGGTGTTGGGCCGTTGATATCGATTACCAGGGCGGTGTTGGAGTTGCCGCCGAACTGCAGGATGCGGCCCGGCCGGAACATGGCTGCGCTCGCATTGCTGCTCGTCGGCCCGCCGAACTGCCCGACGTTCGTGAGCGAGCCACTGCCCGTCGTATTGACGTAGTACATCTTGCCGTTGCTGTCGAAACCGAACACGCGGCCGTCCGGCGCAATGAAGTTGCGCGGGTACATGAAGTCGAAGGAGCCGGTGGCGGCTCCGGTCAGCAGGCGAAACACGCCCTCCGTGTCGCGAATCTCCGGAAGATCGGTGCCGCCGGTGCCACCCTGGATGTAGACCTCTCCGTTCAGCAGCGCAATGGAGCTTGAGTACCAACGCGGCCGCTTCAGGTCGTTCTTGCGCGTCAGCGTGTTACTGACGTAGTCGAAGAGGTTGCTGTTGTTGTTGCCGGTATTGGTGGTCGCCGTGCCGGTCCAGTTGTCGCCACCCGCGATGAAGACATTACCGCCCTGGGGCAGCACCAGTGTCGAACTGCAGAAGAGGTCGGTGCCGGTGGTATTGCTCTGGGTGAAGTGGCCGCCATTGAGGCCGCCCGCGGGATCCCAGACATCGTAGATGAAGAAGCCTGTCTGACGGGCCGTGCCGTCGGTGCCAAAGGTCATCACGCGGCCATCGGGCATCAGAATCGTGTGCACCGGGATGAGCGGCCACGGCGTCACCGCGGACCACGCGCCCGTTTCATTCAGCGCAGCGGTCGCAAGATTCGCAAAGAGCGCAAGACCGAGGCCAGGAAGCAGCAATGCCCTGCCCGAACCACGAAGCGCGTTGCTAAACATGAGGCCTCGACACCTTTATTATTATTTGTTGTGTCCGTCGTTCCGGCAATCAGGCCGGGCATGCCGGCCGACGCCGTCCGCCTTCCAGTACTATACGCTATGCCGTTGGGGATATTTTTCCTTGTTCTCTTTCACATAAGAAATATAAATTTTGACGGGAGTGTGACGCAGTCGACATTTTTGCGGTCCCTGGAGCAGCGCAAAACCTGTTTTTGTGAACCCTGCACTTGCGCCACCAGCTGCTCACCCGCGTGCAGGTGCCTTCGGTACGCGCAGCTGCCTGACCAGGCGCGCGAAGCGCTGCGTGTCTGTTGTCGTGGGGATGCCGTCGTAGCGCAGGCGCAGGTAGTGGGCGGCGAGGGCCTCGATCGCAGCGCCCAGGTCCGGGCGCATTGTGGCGACGACAGCCGCGTACTCGGCAGGACCTTCGGCAGCGTTGCGGGCGCGAACGGGTTTCGCAAGCCGGCGGCACAATCGTTGCCAGGATTCCTCGACAGGGTCGCGGCGGCCGCGGCTTGCGCGCGTACCAAACCAGGTGAATACCACGAGAACCGCAGCGACGGTCACGGCGCAGGCCAGCGCGATATCACGCAGTGTCGGTGACTGGATACCGAGGCCCTCCAGCAGGGCGGATTGCTGATCCGGACCGAAGGCGAGCACCCAGCGATCCCACGTGGCATTGACCGCATCCCAGCTCAGCGCCATGCGCGCAAACCACTCGCTGGTCCCAAGCAGCGGCAGGTCATTGCGAGCCAGTCCGGGCAGGGCGGCGTCAAGACCGCTTTCGATGCGCTCCGGTGCCACGGCAGCAGTCGGGTCGTACCGCACCCAGCGACCGTCCAGCCAGACCTCGGTCCAGGCGTGGGCATCGGACTGCCGGACGATCCAGTAATCAGCGACCGGATTGCGTTCTGCGCCCTGATAGCCTGCAACGACGCGGGCCGGCAGGCCGGCGGCGCGAGCCAGCACGGCGAATGCCGAGGCATAGTGCTCACAAAAGCCAGACCGCGCGTCGAAGAGAAAGTCGTCCACGGAATGCTCGCCGAGTGCGGGCGGCTGTAGCGTGTAAAAGAATTCCTGCTCCCGAAACATGGTCAGGATGCGTCGCAGATAGTCCCGGTCGGAGGCAGCGGCCGAGCGCATCTTGAGGGCGAGAGCGCGGCTGCGCGGATTGGCGTCCCTCGGCAGGTCCAGGTTCGTTCGTTGCGGTGGCCGCGAGTCGTTGAAACTGCCGAGCGCTACGGACCGCCCTTTCCACGCCATGCGACGGTCAATTGCCCGGTCCTGCAGCAGTTCGAGCGTACCGGTGAGATTACTGCGGGGCGCGTCCCAGCTGAGCGGCGTTTCCAGTGGCAGCAGCCAGCGCCGCCGGTTCGGCTCCAGCGTGATTTCGTAACTGTAGATTCGTTGTCCGGCAGCGGCAGGCGACGCGTAGTCGCGGTCCGGGCCAGTCCGCTCCCGGACCGAGTCCGGCTGGGTCCGCCAGCCGCGTCCGTCGAAGCGTTCGAGTACGGGCCCGCGCCAGTACAGTTCCGCGGGCAGAGGCGGCAAGCCGGTAAAACGCACACGGAAGGCCACGTCGTCGGACTGGGCCAACGATGTGATGTCGCCGGGACTCATCTGGTCGGAGAGGCCCGTGCGGCCGCTGCCACCGGCGCTCGGCAACGCCCAGAATGGGCCTGGCAGTCGCGGGAAGAGCAGGAACAGGGCCAGTGCCAGGGGCAGGGCATGCAGCAGGAGGCGTCCCGCCAATTGCAGGGCTCGCCCCGGTGTCAGCAACGTGTCGAGCCGTGCACTTTGCAGCAGCGCGAGCGTGCCGATTACGACACCACCGGCAAGCTCGGGTATCGAAATCACCGATTGCTCACGCAGGAAACTGGCAAACAGCACGAACCAGGCGATCAGGATCACGATGCTCCGGTCCCGTGTGGAGTGGGTTTCCAGAAGCTTCAGCGCGAGCATCAGGATCAGCAGCGCGGAGCCGGCGTCGAGGCCGGAAATCTGGCGGTAGGTGAACACCACGGCAAACGAGCCGGACAAGGTCAGCACGGCACGCAGCGGGGTGTTGGGCAGCTTCCAGCGCCAGAGTGCGCCACCAAGCCGCCAGATGACCGCGCCGACGAGCACCACCAGGACCCAGGCTTCCACGGAACCAACGTGTGGTCCGA
>CAZPNN010000167.1:0-5137 GCA_964587605.1 uncultured Chromatiaceae bacterium | reverse complement strand
AGCGACGCCGCCCTGCTCAACGCTGTCACCTTGACGCGCACCGAGGCGGGCGCCGCCTTCGGCAACAGTACCGTCTACCTGGAAAAGTACCTGGGGAGGCCACGGCACATCGAGTTCCAGGTGCTGGCCGACGCCCACGGCAACGTCGTTCACCTGTTCGATCGCGACTGCTCGATGCAGCGTCGCCACCAGAAAGTGCTGGAAGAGGCGCCGGCACCCGGGATTCCGCACGAACTCCGGATGAAGATGGGCGCCCGGGTGGTTGAGGCCTGCCGGGAAATTGGCTACCGCAGCGCGGGGACTTTTGAGTTCCTGTACGAGGATGGCGAGTTCTATTTCATCGAGATGAACACCCGGGTGCAGGTGGAACACCCCGTCACGGAACTGATTACCGGCGTCGACATCGTCAAGGAGCAACTCAAGATTGCGGCGGGCGAGAAGCTGGCCCTGCGCCAGGAAGATCTTGTTATCCGGGGTCACGCTGTTGAATGCCGCATCAACGCTGAAGATGCCCGCACGTTCATGCCATCGCCCGGCAAAGTGGGCCTGTGGCACCCACCCGGCGGCCCTGGAATCCGCGTCGACAGCCACCTGTACAGCGGCTACACCGTGCCGCCGTACTACGACTCCCTCATCGCCAAGGTGATTGCCCATGGCGATAACCGGGAATCGGCTATCACCCGCATGAGCATCGCGCTCAGCGAGATGGTGGTGGAAGGGATCAAGACCAACATCCCGCTGCACCGCGAACTCTGCCAGGACGCCGCGTTCCGCCAGGGTGGCACGGACATTCATTACCTCGAGAAGAAGCTGCGGGTCTGACGGGCACGCATGGCCACGACCTGGCTGCAGACTGCTGTCGACTGCCCGCAGTCAGACGTGGCGGACGTCGAAGCCACCTTTGAATCGCTAGGGGCGCTCGTGACCTGGGCTGCCGGCGCCGATGACGAGGAAATCCTGGAGCCCGAACCGGGCGCCACGCCACTATGGGCAACCGTCCGAATTACGGCTCTGCTGCCCCCGGACACGCCGCGTGACCGGGTCGCAGCGGTCTTCCCTAACTGCCGGCCGCACTTCGAGATCGTGGCTGACCGGGACTGGGATGCGGAGTGGCGCCGCTCCCTGAAACCACTGCGCTTTGGCCAGCGCCTGTGGGTCTGCCCGGATGGCCATGCCTGCCCGGACGCGGCGGGCATCAGCCTGACGCTGGAGCCGGGCCTCGCGTTCGGCACCGGCACCCACCCAACGACAGCCCTATGCCTCACCTGGCTTGATGAGCAGCCGCTCGGTAATTGCCGGGTGCTCGATTACGGTTGCGGTTCCGGAATTCTCGCCATTGCCGCCTTAGTCCTCGGGGCCCGGTCGGCGATGGCCGTTGATATCGATCTGCAGGCCCTGTCGGCCACCCGCGACAACGCGACGCGCAATGGTTGTGCGCGCCGCCTGACAACGGGTTTACCGGCTGAATTGTTGCCGGTCACCGCGCAGGAGACCTTCGAAATCATCGTGGCAAACATCCTGTCCGGCCCGCTTGTGCGGCTGGCACCGGAGTTGCGCCGCTTTGCCAGACCGGCGACCCGGGTGGCGTTGAGCGGTATCCTTATCGATCAGGCCCCGGAGGTCATTGCCGCATTCCGTCCGTGGGCACACCTGACCGTCACCGCCGACCAGGGCGGCTGGGTGTTGCTCGCCGGAACCGTCACGAGCTGAATTCATGTACACCACCTGCCCCGAGTGCGGCACGGTCTTCCGGATCAGCACCAATGATTTGCGAGTGGCCGAAGGCCACGTGCGCTGTGGTCACTGCTCGGCAACCTTCAATGCCCTTGCGACGCTCTCCGACGAACCGCCGCCCTCCGCGGTGCCCGTATTGCCACCCAAACCGGATACCCTGATACCGCCCGTTGACGTTGCGGCGGCGCGCCGCGCCGACGACACCCTGGAGTTCGACATTCCGGAGGACAACTGGTCCAACTTCTTCAGGGACCACGTGTTGTCACAGGATCGCCAGGAACCGGTGATTGCGGCCATGCCGCCCGACACCGATTCGACGAATACCCCCACGGAACCGCCCGCGCCTGACCTGGATGATCACACTGGCGGCGAGGCCGTTGATCAGGTCGATCCGTATAGCGCGCTCGCTGCGGAATCAATTGGCCTGAACGTCGACGATGACGACGACTGGCAGGCGCTGCTGGCCGAGGTTAAGGACGACGACGCTACTGACTCCGTCTACATCATTGAGGCTGACACGCCACAGAATGTCCCGGAACAGTCGGTACCGGCTGACACGCCGTGGGACGAACCCGTCCTCGGCTCGACCCGGACACCCGCGCCACTGCCAGCAGACTTTGCAGCCGACCTGGCCCGCGACGAGACCGCCGCTGACACTGATGTGCCTGGCAGCGGCGTCGACCCCTATGACAGCCAGACGGCGCGCGGAATGCCGGACCGGCTGGCTGCGGACGAGCCGCTTGCCTGGTCGCCACCGGCTCCGGCCGCCGCCGTCGAGCCTGGACGCCGCTGGGTTTATGCCGCCGGCAGTGTCCTGCTGGCCGTGGCTCTCCTAACTCAGCTGCTTCATCAGCGGCGGGATGAATTGGCCACGAATCCCGCGTTCACGGCACCGCTACAGCGGGTCTACGGGGCACTGGGGATCCCGCTCTGGCCAGCCTGGGACCTGCGGGCCTACGAAGTTCGCAATTACGAGGCTGTCGCTGATCGGAGCAGTCGGGGCGCCCTGGATATCCTGGCCCGCATTGCGGTGGTCGGTAACGACCGCGTCGGCCTGCCGCTCGTGCGTATCACCCTTAGCGACCGTTTTGGCCAGCCACTGGGCTCCCGGGTCTTCGGGCCGGACGAATACCTGGGCGAGAATCCGCCACCGCGCGAGCCGGTGAGTCCGGGCACATTGATCCCCGTGGAGATCAGTCTCAAGGACCCTGGAACGGATGCACAGGGCTTCGACGTAGACATTTGCCTGATGAGCCAGCGCGATGGAATGACTTGTCAGTCAGAGCGCGAACCCTTCGCACGCTGAACTCACTTCACGAATCACGCGCAACTGTCTGTCTGCAGACCCTGCGTCGTTATCGCTGACCCAATCTATCCAACCTGTGATCATCCGCAATGCAATTGCGTTGATCAAAGACACGTTGCACCGTTTCATCGTGGTATGCTTTCGCCCCCTCGCGAAGTGGCTAATAATTTTTCAGACGATCCGCCGCGAGGATCCAGGGCTTGACGGGCGATGCCTGCTGTGGCTGACGCCGCGCACGGCGGTCGGGGTTGATTTTCAGTGAGGAGTACCGCAGCGGTGGCGAAAAGCGCGCGCAACAAGACCCCAATAAAAAGACATAGCGCGCCACGCACCGGTGCATCGACGGTTCGCGTCAAGAATCGCCCTCTCCGTGATTACACTGAAGAGGCGCTGCAGAAATACTTTGGCGATCTGAATGGCCACCGGCCAGGTGATCTTTATGAACTTGTGTTGGGTGAAGTCGAAGAACCCTTGTTCAAGACGGTCCTCGACTACACAAAAGGCAACCAGAGTGTGGCGGCCGAGATTCTTGGTATCAATCGGGCCACGCTGCGCAAGAAATTACGGCACTACCAGCTGCTCGGCTAGGTCATCGGTCCGGTGGCTGATTCCCGGTCCGTAGTGGCCAGAACCGCGCTGATCCCGGACGGTTCAATCCCGGTCAGTCCGATCCCGGTCAGTTCAATCCCGGTCTGTCCATGAGCCGCGCGCTTATCAGCGTGTCCAACAAGTCTGGCGTGGTCGAGCTGGCAACCCGGCTGCGGCAGCTCAAATTCGATCTTCTCTCCACCGGAGGTACCGCCACTGTGCTGCGGCAGGCCGGGCTGCCGGTCACGGATGTCTCTGAAATCACTGGTTTTCCGGAGATCATGGACGGGCGGGTCAAGACCCTGCACCCGGCCATCCACGGGGGTCTCCTCGGCCGCCGGGACGTGGACGCCGCCGTCATGCAAGAACACGGCATCGAACCCATCGACCTTTTGATCGTCAACCTGTATCCCTTCGAGGACACCGTGAGTCGCCCCGACTGCTCGCGCGACGAGGCCATCGAGAACATCGATATTGGCGGTCCCGCCATGCTGCGGGCGGCGGCAAAGAATCACGCCTTCGTAACGGTCGTGGTAGACCCGGCAGACTACCAGCGGGTACTCACAGAACTTGGGACGAGTGGCAACGTGGGCCGTGACACGCGCCGCTACCTGGCTCGCAAGGCCTTCGCACACACCGCCAGTTACGACGCCGCTGTATTCAACTGGTTGCGCCTGGCGGACGGCGACAGCGGCCTGCCAGTCAGGTTTCCGCTGGGACTGAAACTGAAAGATACGCTTCGCTACGGCGAGAACCCGCACCAGCGAGCCGCGCTGTACACGCTGCCTGGTTGCGCGGCCGACACAGTTGTTGGCGCAAAGCTGCACCAGGGGAAGGAACTCTCCTTCAACAATCTGGCCGATGCCGACGCGGCTCTGGAGTGCGTGCGGGCACTGGCGTCGCCGGCCTGCGTGATAGTCAAACACGCGAACCCGTGTGGTGCGGGCTGTGCGGGGTCCGCGGCAGCGGCGTATGAGAAAGCCTACGCAACGGATTCCACCTCTGCCTTCGGCGGCATCATCGCCTTCAACGCCCTGGTGGACGGTGCACTGGCAACCACCATCATCGAGCGCCAGTTTGTTGAGGTCATGGTGGCGCCGGCCTACACCCCCGAGGCGCTGACGGCACTGGCCCGCAAACCGAATATCCGCGTGCTCGAAACCGGCCCGTTGCGCGCCACGCTGCCCCCGGGCTTGCGCGTCGAGCAGCTGGAAGGCGGCATGCTGGTGCAGGACACCGACGTGGCGACATTGCCGCCCGAGGCTCTGCGCGTCGTCACCCGGCGGCAACCGGCTGCCACCGAACGGGCCGACGCCGAGCTGGCCTGGAAGCTCGTTCGCGCGGTCAAATCCAACGCGATCCTGTTCGTTCGGGACGGCGCCACCATCGGCATCGGCGCGGGCCAGATGAGCCGCGTCATGAGCGTGCGGATTTCGGCCTGGAAGGCCGCCGAAGCGGGCCTGAAGACGGCCGGCGCCGTCATGGCCTCCGACGCCTTCTTCCCGTTCC
>CAZPNN010000166.1:0-5191 GCA_964587605.1 uncultured Chromatiaceae bacterium | reverse complement strand
TATTGTCAAATCTCTGGAAGGCGTTGCAGCTGATTGACTAACAAGGGTTTCAATCGCCGCGCTTGTGGAGCCGAGTTTTAGGCGCAGTGTTCCGTCCAATCAAGTTTTTGTGGACATAAAACCGGACGAGTTTCCGCCTTTAAGTTAACTACCTCACAGGCCCGCACGGGAGCGCAGACTAAGCGTGAGCGATTTTCGTTGGTTCAAATTTTGCGCGCGGAGTACGCAGTAACCCGTGGTCGTAAGCGGAGTTACCAGGTAACCGGTGTCGGACGAGGTCGCGGCCCCGGTGGCTTGTTCGGTAATGGTGAAGCGCACATTGTCCCGGGCAGCCAGCTGGGGCGCCGAGTTGTTGCCCAGGCGATAGCCGTAGACGATGAGGTCGCCGAGTTGTTCCGCCGTACAACGGCTGAAGTCCAGCTGGATTTCGACCGACTGTCCCGGGGGCAACTGGAAAAAGCTCGTGCTCATCATCTGCTCACAGCCGGGATCCCAGGCCATGACCTGAAGGGAGTCGCCGGCGCGTGCGGCCATGGCGATTAACATGAGAATGGGTAAAGAGAAAATAGCGTTGCGCATGCTGGATGCTCCCTGAGTGACTGGGTTGAGGCCCGGCGGAAGATCCAGCCCCACCTTCGGCGGCCCGGCCATCCTGGCAGCCCACTTGGCTGCAGGACCCGTGACTTTGCGTCCCCCGATTACCCGGGGTTTGCCTTTGTCGAGCGGAAACTTCGTAACGACGGACTCTACCATCAAGGCTGGTGGCGGCTGACGTGCCGCGCGTCACATTACTGGCTGGTGGTCTGCCATCGCGTCTTCAGGCCACACGAGCGTGCAACGCCGTCATCGCGTCGAAGAAGAAGGCGAGCAAGCGGATTTGAGGGGGAGGAGATTCCCGGCCCGCCGACCAGGGGATAGTCGGGAGGCGGAGCGGCAGCTGGACTCGGCCCCTGAAAGTTGCAGGGGAATTGCTTACCTTCTGCGGCCTAGAAATGCCCCAGCTTCTGTTTGGCCCGGATCGCGGCCAGCCTTTTCGCCATGGCCTTGCTGTTAATGCGGCGGGCTTCGTCTTTGTCCATGCCGGCGGCAACCGCCTCTTTCGCGGCTTCAAGCCGCTGGCGGCTGTGCGCAACGGTGAGGGTCCGGCCGGAGATGGCCCGGTCGACGATTTCCAGTGCCCGCTCAACGGACAGATCTCCAGCGTGGAGCCTGGCTTCGAGTTCGCGCCTCCGCATCTGCAATTGTTGCAAGGTCGCCATGCTGTTCAGTAACGCTCCATAATTCTTGAGAAAGATTCTACAGCAAGTACTTCGCCCTGTCGGCTGAGACTGCGAGTGATCGCGAGGCACTGGACCTCCCAATTGCCTGGATGTGCTGCAAAGCGCTTGGGCAGCGATCCACGCGCTAAGGGAGCCACCGGCGCCTGCACTTAATTTGTGGCATGGGTAACGTAGAATCACACAGTAAACAGAAAGACAGGAGTCACGCGTGTACACCAACGTCTGGTACGTGGCGGGATTCAGCAAAGACCTCAGCAACGCACCCATAAAAGTCACGATGCTCGGTGCCGACCTCGTACTGTTTCGCGAGATGGATGGCACGGCCCGGTGCATCAGTAACGTGTGCCCGCATCGGGGCTCGAGCCTCGCTGACGGAGTCTTGTACAGGGACGGTACAGTCGCGTGCCCGTTTCACGGCTACCGCTTTAACGGTCACGGCGACTGCACGCTCATCCCGTCCCGTCGCGACCACGACCCTCAGGTGGTGGCGCCGGGCATCCGTACCGATGCCTATGCCACGGTCGAGAAGTTCGGGTTGATCTGGGTGTGCCTTGGCGACGACCCGGACGCGGCCTCACCGATCTTCGACATGCCAGAGTGGGGTAACGACAACTTCCGCTTCACCAGCAATGCAGAAATCTGGGAAGCTGACTATCACACCTGCAAGTTCACGAACCTCGACTACGTGCACCTGCCCGTGGTGCACGGCATATTTTTTCAGGGCAATGAAAACCCGATTCAGGCGCCCGAGCACCACATTACCGCGACCGAGCATGGCTATCAGTCGGTGATGCGCGTCAATGCAGCACCAAGCGAAGGGGTGTGGAGTAATTTGCGGGCCAAAGGCACCAAGGTCGAATCGATCATGAAGTATTTTGTTCCTGGCTTCACGCTGCGCGGGCAGGTGGAGATCGGTGGCATCGGTTCTGGCGAATTCAATATCTTCTACGAGTTCACTACACCCATTGATGAACACCGCACGATGATGCGCCATTACTTTCTGCGCAATTACCGCATGGACCCTGACTTTGATGCCGAACACACACGGCGTAACCTGCAGAATATTCATCAGGACAAGGCGCTGGCCGAATCGCAACGACCGCTGGTCGCACCCGCCGGCCCAAACCCGAACGGGGTCTACACACACGACGAAGACAGGATCGTGCTGACCTACTGGAGGCTCATGGAGGCCATGCGCAACAAGGGCTGGCAGATTGACAGGGCGCAGCTGGTTAATCCTGCCCATGCCGTGCGCATCATTCCGTCACCCAGGCGCAAGGCGAGCCCGGACGGCTGGGTGTATGCCCCGATGCCGCGGATCCCGGCTGGCAAAACCACCACGCCTGCAGTCAGCGATATCAGGTTTGTGGATATCGACAGCGTCAAACCGACCCGGCCTAAAGACTACGGTATGTCGGAGCCGGTCGTGCCCCGCGATGCCAAGTCCAATGCAACGCTGGAGTGGGAAGCTGAGGCCCTGGCCCGGGTCGAAAAGGCGCCGGGCTTCGTGCAGCCGATGATTATCAGGAATGCCGAAGCCGCGGCGCGCGCGAGCGGCACCAACTTTGTGACCGTCAAGCTCCTGGAGGAACTGCAGGCCAAACAGGGTGGTGGTGGCCCACCTGCCAGCGATAGCCAGGCACCCAAAGAAAAATGACCAAACGCAAGGAAACCACAGGGTACGAGATGGCAAATGCTAAAGAGCTGGATGGCAAGGTGGTGATCGTAACCGGCGGCACGATGGGCATCGGTTTTGGCATGGCAACCAGGCTTGCGAAGTACGGTGCCCGCGTTGTCATCACCAGTCGTAACAGCGACACCGGGGAAGCAGCGCTCACCCGCCTGCGGGAGGCGGCCTGTTGCGCGCCCGGCAGCGTGGCTTACTTCCGGATGGACATCACCAGCGAAGCCGATAATGAGCGTGTCGTGGCGTTCGCGGTGGACAAGTACGGGCGCCTCGATTCGTTTATCAATAACGCGGTGTTTCCGGGTGACTTCCAGCTATTGGCTGACGAGTCGCTGGAGAGTTTCGAGCGGGTTATGCAAACGAACGTTACCGGCACCTACCTTGGCATGCGCTTCGCGATCAAGCAGTTCCTCGCCCAGGGCGCGGACACCGGCGACAACTATTCAATTATCAACATCAGCTCGGGCGCTACCCGCGACACCGGGATGCGCATGGCGCCCTACATAGCGTCGAAACTGGCAGTCGAAGGACTGACGCAGGCAGCGGCACTGGAGTACTCGCGACAGGGGATACGCATTAACACGCTGCTCTTCGGCGTGTTTGAAACCGAGAAGGCCAGGCAGTTTCATGCGGCGATGCCAGCCTCCCGGGAGAAGAACGCGGCCAAACATCACGTCGGTCGCTTCGGTGACCCGGAGCACGATGCGGGCGAGGCTGCCGCCTACCTGATCTCCGACCGGGGCTCGTTCATCACCGGCACCACGCTGCGCGTTGACGGCGGTATGTGTTTGTAGCCAGCGCCCGGTTTATCTCCCGACGCCATCGAGTCTGGCAAGCTCCCTGGCACATTCGCCAGTGATTGCGTCAAGGTTGACTCAATAATGGGCGCCGTCTGGGGGAGCTTTACCGCCGTTCGACAAATTGCCGCCTCATACTCGCAGCGCTTCGCGAAGCGGGACCTTATACTTGCTGTTCGAACAATCCAGTCCCGTGTCGCCACCATGCCGAGAAAATCCCGCAAGGGCTACTACGTCGAGGGCGAGTTCGTTGCTGCGGGCAGCGAGCTGGATGAGCAGTTTCGGGTTGAGCAGAAGGGCACCGACGCCCCCAGCCGGACCGAACTCAAGAATGCCAGTGAGTCGCTGCAGAAAACCGGGGAGGAGTTGCTGACCCTGCGCGCCGACCTGTTCGATGGACTTCCGCTTCCGGAGAAGCTTCGGGACGCGATCCTCCAGGCGAAACGCATCACGAATTTCGAGGCCAGGCGACGCCAGAAGCAGTTCATCGGCAAGCTGATGCACCGGCTGGACGCCGAGGCGCTCGAGGCTGTGGAGGCAGCACTTCGCGTCCAGCACAGCCAGTCGGCTACGGACACGATGATTTTGCACAAGGCCGAGAAGTGGCGCGACTCGTTGATCGCCGGGGATGACCGCCTGGCTGAGTGGCTGCGGGATTTTCCGGCGACCGACGGACAACAGTTGCGTTCCCTGATCCGCCAGGCCCGCAAGGACGCCAGAGAGCTGAAGTCTGGCGAGCCAGATCGCCACGGCCGGGCCTACCGCCAGATTTTCGCGCTGGTGCGCGAGCAGCTCAATTCTTCAGGCGATCGATCGAAACCGTGAAGAGCAACTTCTATTCATCCTCGGTTTACAACAAGCTCACTGTCGGCCAGAGTCGCATTACCGGGCGCGGTCTGTTCGCGGGCTGTGCGATCCCCGCGCGGGCCAAGATAGGCGAGTTCGAGGGCGAGATTATCTCCATCCGGGAGGCCCGTCGGCGGGCGAAAGGCCGCAAAGTGGTGGCTATAGTCGAGCTCGAATCCCTGGCAATCGATGCCACCGCTACCCGCCGGGGGTTCCGCTTTATCAATCATTCCTGTGCTCCGAACACCTTTACGCGCCTGACGGACCGCCGGGCAGAGTTCTACGCGTTGCGAAAGATCCGGGCGGGTGAAGAACTGACGGTCGACTACGGAGACAGCCATCATGATGGCAAGCTGCCTTGCCAGTGCGGCGCCGCCCGTTGCAACGGCTGGATATAGCCAGGACATTGGAGAGCCGATGAATACCGAAGCCGAGCAGGCCAATGAGAATCTCGTCAACCGCTTCTGCCAGGACTGGGCAAAACAGGACGCGGAACTGCTGACCACCTATTTCGCCAGGCCCTTCGAGTACATGGTGTGGGAGGGCGGCCCCGTCATAACGACGAATGAGGCCTTCGTCCA
>CAZPNN010000165.1:0-23522 GCA_964587605.1 uncultured Chromatiaceae bacterium | reverse complement strand
GGGTCCGCCATGATCCAGGGGCGGGCTTCGCTCACGTTGCTGTCACCGTCCAGGTCGTCAGCGTCGAGGCCGCGCGCGTACTTGAGCAGTGCCAGCGCCACGGTGGTGTCGGCAGCGCCGAGATCCGTCTGGAGTGCGGTGGCGGTGCTGTTGTCGGCGTTCAGCGCCGGGAGCGTGGGGACGCCGTTGTCGTAGAAGAGGCGGCGGGTGGTGCCGCTGTTCACCGTGCCGGGTCCGCCGCTCAGGTAGCCCGGAATCTTCTGGCCGGCCCCGCCGCGATGGACGGCGCGGCCGTCAGCGCCGGCGACTTCAGCTTCATCCAGGTCGGGTGCGGGCAGTGCGCCCGTATCCGTCCAGAAGGTCCTGGCGGTGAAGCGCAGGCGGCCGTCGGCGGCGACGGCGGGCTGGCCCGCCGCGTCCACGAGCACCGGGTTGGATTCATTCAGCCCCTGCACCTTCAGCTTCTTGACGTTGCCATTCCAGTAGGGCCGGGCAGCGGCGTCCGGCTGGAACAGCGCGATATACACATTGTCGATGACCTCGGCGCGGTTGAAGACGTTCACCGGAACCGAGGCGGCCACGAAGGTGGTACTGACCGACAGCACCTGCTTGAAGACGTCACCGATGGTCTTGACGAGATCGTCCGGGTTTTCGTCGAGTGGCAGGGGCACGCCGGTGCCGCCCGCCGTCGCATAGGCCGTCGTGGTCGTGTTGATCTTCGTCGGGTCCACGATGAAGTAGGACGTCACGTTCTGCGTGCCAGCAAGGACAGGCGCCGTGCCCTTGGTCCCATCGGCCAGGTCCGCGTCCCGCAGCCACTGGATGACATTCGGGAAGGTCGGGTTGTTGGCCGTGAGCCCCATGCCGCCATTCCCCACCGACTTCTTGATGGCTATTTTCGAGTCGACATCCTGGCTGGAGACCTGGAACATGATGTTGACCGTGAAGATCTTCCCGCAGCCCGTGCTGCCCAGCAGCGGGCTGATGTAATCGAGGTTCCCGGCCGCCTCGACGGCCGTGTCCCAGGAACTGAGGGGTTTATCAACGTTGAGGTTTTTAGTGTTATCCGGCGTATAGAAGTCGGTAAATCCCACGTGGCCGTTGTAGATGCCCTGGCCGCTCAGGTAACGGTAGAACTCGAAGAACAGCTCCTGGCCCTGGTAGGTGTGGCTCTGGACGCCCCCGGGCACGGGCATGTCCTTAAGGAACTTGTGGAAGGCCGCCTTGGCGCCGTTGGCGTCATCCGCGTAGAAGGTCTGGAAGCCGCGGGCGATATAGCCGCCGTTGCTGCAACCAGAGACGACCTTGGTGGGGCCGGCGCAGTTGTTCCGGTTGTCGTGATTGATCATCAACCCGACCTTGACGCCCGCCAGCGGCTCCATCACTTTCTTGAGCACGGCCCGCAGCACGTCGAAGAAGGTGTAGGAGGCCTGGACGGGCAGATAACCCTCCGCGATCAGGCCGTCACACTCGCTGCCCTGGCAGGCCGTTGCCCCCAGGTTCGGCCGGTAGTCCAGGCTGAACATCACCATCGGTTCGCCGCCCGGCTCGGGCGCGTTGTTGACATAGATGTCTGTGTCGTCCGCCAGGCCGACGCCGGGCTGGAGGGCCAGCAGGGCCATTCCGACAATGATTGGCAGCCGCTTTGCGAGGTTCATAAGCTCTGGTCCTGTCAGATTCAGTAGATGGGCGTGACGACAATGATTCCCTGGGTCACTTCGGCGGTGCCGAGGCCCTCGGCGGCCCGGTCGAAGGTGGTGTTCACTTCGAAGGAGGTTGCCGTGAACTTGTCGGCGCTGAAGCCGAGGCCCCGCGGGGGCGGGTTGTTGGTGGGATCTCTCATGACCGCCGTGCCCCACAGTTCCCCGGCATCGATCGCGTCGGCAAGGTCGCTGGGTGGCAGGTACAGCGTCTCCGCGTTACAGGGGTCCACGTCGGGCGTGCAGACCGTGTAGCCGGCGTTGCCAATGATCGGGGTCATGGCGGGTACGGCCGCCACGGCATCAGCCAAAGCCTGGGCCGCCTGATAGGCGCTGGATTGCGCCTCGGTGTTGTTGGCCATGCGCAGCGCAATCCGGCTGGTGTTCATCGACGCGAGCCCGAGGAGCCCCAGCACCACCAGAAAGATGATCGAGACGAGGAGCACGCCGCCGCGCTGACGGCTGCCGGGTGTGCTGTCGTGATTGTTCATTCTTGAGGCCTCAGGTTTGCATCCGTTGCAGGTTCTTAAGGTTGCGCACGCTCACGGTCACCGTGTAGATGCGGCGGTGAAAGGCGTCGTCCGGGCTGTAGTCCGGGGCGTTGCCAACCGCGTACGTGCGGGTATCCGTGTACTTCCGGTCCGCCGTCAGCGTCCGAGCGAGCAGCGTGATCCGCGCCGAGACGACGGTCTGGAGGTCGGTCAGGGTCGGGTCGTCCAGGTACTGGTTGGCGGCCCCGTCGTCGTCCAGGTCGATGCCGTACGAAATCTGGAGGTCTTCGATGCCCTGCGCAATGCAGTCGGTCTCGATCGGCGCGGGGCTGCCCAAGCCGAGCGACTTGCGGCAGAGGGTCGGTATGCCATCGCCCGCCACGACGCCAAAGTTCCGGATGTAGTAAATCTGTGGCCGGTACTCCCTGAAGTCCGTGGGACCCGCCAGCGGGGTGGTGGCCGGTTCCTTGAACAGCAGTGCCACCGTGCCGGTCGATTCGAGGTAAGTGCGGTCCGTCTCGAGGTCGGCCGCCGGCACGATGCGCCCGGCGGCCCGCTTGATCGCGACCACGTCACTGCCGGCGCGGACTTCGGCGAAATCTATGCAGCCGTAGGCGGCGGCCGCTTCGGGGCCGGTCGCGTTGTCAATGCCGGTCAGGGTATTGTTCTCGCCCGTGCCGGTATCGAGAACCCGGACCAGCCAGTCATCCTCCCCGGCGGGTCCGCAACCGTCTGCGATAGCCAGGCTGGCGTCGAGCGTGACGGCTGCGGCCGACAGCGGTTCGGCCACGAAACCGGCCATGCGCAGATCCCGGGTCAGCTGGTCCATCGCGAAGCGCGCCTGGTCCTGCATGCGGGCGACGTTTTCATCCACCCGGAAGCTCTGGCTGCTCTGGAGGAACAGGCCCACCACGCCCCCGATGAGCACCAGCCCGAGCGTCATGCCGATCATCAGCTCCACCAGGGTGAAGCCGCCGTGCTGCCGTCTGGGTCTGCTTGCGTGGCGCATGTTGCTCTAGCCTGCGTTGATGTAGGAGTTGACGACGAGGATCCGGCGGTACTCGTCAGCGTCCCCGAACAGCCCGGAGCCTTCACCGCAGGCATCGGTAGCGGGGTTCGTGCTGTCGGTCATGCCGCGCCAGGCAATGGCCACGGTGTAGATGCCGTTACCGCCGAAACCGGGTCCCGTGATGCACGCCTGGGCTGAAACGAGACCCCCGGCCGCGGCGCCATTCTGGGTTTCATTGGCGCCGTCCAGCGACTGCTCCCACTGCCACAAGTCGTAGGCGGCAAGCTCGTCGGCGGTGCAGTCGGCGCCGGCGCCCTGGCAGTCGGTCGCGGGCGCACCCAGCGTGTCGCCGCCGAGGGGCCCGCCCGGCAAGTAGTTGATCAGGGCGGCCGGGTTGCTGCGCATTCTCTCCAGCAGGTCGCCGGCCAGGTGGGCGGCGGTGGTTCGTTGTGCGGCGTCGTAGTTGGAGCGCTTTGACAAAAGCTGCAGTGACGCGGTGGCCAGCAAACCGACCGAGATAACCAGAATGGCGATCAGCACCTCGATGAGGGTGAAACCGCCCTCGATGGCATTGCCCTGGATGGAATTGCCCTGGATGGACTTGGGAGACGCGCCGGGTTTCATGTCAGTCCGTCCGGGCACACCGGCTCGTCGCCACCCGCCTGGGTTTCCGCCAGCGTGGGTTCGCCGGATGAGTTGATGAACACCACACGGGCATCAGTCGGCCCCCGCTTGTCGCAGATCGTGAATTGGCCGGTGTTGTCGTCCGGCGTATCCGCCATCACACGGCCATTGGGGCGGTAGACGAGGAAGTCGGGGAATTCGGCCGAGGCAATGCTGATCCGTGGCGTGCCCGGGCTTCGCCCGAGCAGGATGTCGTCGCCATTTGGCACGCGGTCCTGGTCGACGTCCGTGAAGTACATCCACCCCACGCTCCAGTCCGCGCCATCCTCGCAGGCGTTGCCGTCGCTGCTCGGGCAGATGGTGAGCTGGAGGTTGCGGGTGATGGCCTCGCTGCGGGCCGCGTGCATCGTTGAAACCAGCTCGTTGATGCTGGTTGCCCGCCGGTTGTTGCTGACGACCGAGTCGTAGCTGGAGGCCGCCATCGCCAGGCTGATCGCGACGACGCTCATCGTGGTGAGCAGTTCAGGGAGGGTCATTCCGGCCTGTTTCGGCAGAGGGTGGTGCATGGCGATATCCCGGCAAGGTTGCTACTGCGGCGAGAGGGTAGGGATCCGCGCGGGTGCACGATGTGATCCGGATCGCCGCCTTATGGGCAATGGCAGGCGTCGCGGGCCTGGTCGCCGGCTTGCGATGACGAACGGCAGAGTGGCGGCGACCAGCGGGGGTCACCGTTCGTGATGCCGCTCACGCTGGCGGCTCGTCGGCCCGAAAACCGCGCTAACCGCGGCGCAGCAAGCGGCCTTTCTGGCGCTGCCAGTCCCGGTCCTTGATCGAATCCCGCTTGTCGCGGGAATTCTTGCCCTTGGCGAGGCCGAGCGTGACCTTGGCCCGGCCCTGCACCCAGTTCATCGCCAGCGGCACCAGGGTGTAGCCGTCGCGCTCCACGGCGCCACGCAGCCGGTCGAGTTCCCGGCGGTGGAGGAGCAGCTTGCGCATGCGCACGGGGTTGGTTTCGACGTGGGTGGAGGCCGAGGTCAGTGGCGTGATGTGCGCGCCGATCAGCCAGAGTTCGTCGTTCCGGAAGACCGCGTAGGATTCCTTCAGGTTGGCCTTGGCGTCCCGCATGCTCTTGACTTCCCAGCCGAGCAGGGCAATGCCGGCCTCCAGCTGGTCCTCGATGTAGAAATCGAAGCGCGCCTTCCGGTTCTCGGCGATCAGCTTCGGGGCGGCGTCGGCCTTCGCCGGCTTCGACGATTTGCCGGGCTTGCTGGATTTTGTGGAGCTCATTCGGCAACAATCCTGCCAAGTTCAGCGGGGCAGCGAAAGCTAAATCACTTCCGATGCGCGAAGTTCATCGCAGCGCGATCGTGCCGTACGCCGCGGACGCCATGTTTGCCCTGGTCGCGGACCTGGAGTCGTACCCGCAGTTCGTGCCCGGCTGCACCGGCAGTTCGGTCGTGTCGCGCGACGCTAAGGGCCTGGTCGCCAGCCTGTCGCTGTCGAAGGGGCCATTCGTCTCGACCTTCAGCACACGCAACTCGGCGGAACCGCCCCGCCGGATGACCATGGAGCTTCTGGAGGGTCCCTTCCGGAGCCTGCACGGTGAGTGGCTGATCGAGCCGCTGGGCGAGCAAGGCTGCCGCATCGATCTGCGGGTCCGGTTCGAGTTCGCAAGTGCCGCCCGCGACTGGTTGCTGGGTCCGGCCTTCGAACTCACTTGCAACGGTCTCGTGGACGCTTTCGTGGCCCGCGCAAAAACAGTCTACGGCTGATATCAGCCCTTCTTGCCGATCGGCACGTCCTGGCTGACTTCCCGCACGATCTCGCCGTCGAACCAGACAATGAGCCAGCGCTGCGTGGTCCGCCGGCTCTTGCCGGGCTTCAGGTAGTAAAAGTAGTCCCAGCGATCGTTACGGAACGGGGCCGCGGCCACGGGGGTGCCGAGCAGGTAGCGCACCTGGCTGCGGGTCATGCCCGGCAGGATGGCTTCGATTTCCGTCTGGTCGAGCAGGTTGCCCTGCTGCACGTCCAGCCGGTACACACAACCGGTGATGAGGCTCGCCGGGGCGGCGAGCACCAGGATCAGACAGGCCGCGCGGACGGCGTGATGCAGGGTAGGGAGTGCCATAATTGGGTCGGCATCATAGCCCATCAGTTCGCGCCCGGATCATCTCACTGACTGGATCATCACGTCCCATGGAGCCGAAGGATCTACGCAAGGCAGGCCTGAAGGCAACGACCCCCCGGCTCCGGATTCTCGAGATCCTGGAGGAGGGCGGGCCGCAGCACCTGAGCGCCGAAGAGATCTACCGCCGCCTGGCCGATGCCGGTGATGACGTGGGCATTGCCACGGTTTACCGCGTGCTCACGCAGTTCGAGCGGGCCGGTCTTGTGATGCGGCACAATTTTGCCAGCGATCACTCGGTATTTGAACTGGAGTCGGGCCGGCACCACGACCACATGGTGTGCGTCGAGACCGGTCGCGTGGTGGAATTTTCCAATGAGGAGATCGAGCGGCTGCAGCACGAGATCGCCAGCCGCAACGGCTACGACCTGGTGGACCACAGCCTGGTGCTGTACGTGCGGCCGAAGCCCTGAGCAGATAAAGGGGCAGAAAAGGGGACATGCCTCATTTCCGTCCGGCCGCCAGCATTTCCTCGGCGTGCGCCCGTGTCTGGTCGGTGATCTTCACACCCCCCAGCATCCGCGCCGTTTCCGCCACCCGTTCGTCGGCGGTTAAGACCCGCACCGTTGTTGTCGTCTTGCCGCCGCGCGTGGCCTTGCTGACCGTGGCCTGGTGCAGGGCGAGCGTGGCGACCTGCGGCAGGTGGGTAATGCACAGCACCTGACGCGCGCGGCTGAGCTCGCGCAGCCGCCGGCCAACCATTTCCGCCACGGCGCCGCCGACGCCCGCATCGACCTCGTCGAAGACCTGGGTGGGCGCGCCCCGGCTCGCCGTGGCCGCCACCTGGATCGCAAGATTCAGTCGCGAGAGTTCGCCGCCCGAGGCGACGCGGCTCATGGCCGCCGGCGGTTGTCCCGCATTCGTGGTGACGAGAAACTCGACCTCATCCGCACCGTGCGCGCCGACAGCGCCGTCCGCGAGCGGCGCAATCCGTACCTCGAACTGACCGCCAGGCATGCCCAGCGTCGCCATGTTTTTCGTCACGGCCGCGCTGAGTGAACGCGCGGCAGCCTGCCTGCCAGCCGTCAATTTCGCGGCCAGCGACACGAGCTCTGCGCGGCGTTGACGGGCGGCGGCGCTGAGGCGGTCCAGCGAGATCTCGCCAGCGCCGAGGGCTGTGAGCTCGTCCTGCAACTGGTCGAGGAGGGCGGGCAGTTCATCGGTCGTGCAGCGATGCTTGCGCGCGCTGTCGCGCAAGGCGGCCAGCCGGTCGGCGATTTCAGTTTCGCGCCCGGGATCCTGATCGAGCTCTGCCAGCTGGTGCCGCAGCTGATCAGTGGCTTCGCCAATCTGCACTTCCGCTTCCGCCAGCAGGCGCATTGGCGCCTCGAGGCCCGGGTTGAAGCGCAAGACGTCGTCGAGTGCGCGGCGGGCGGCACCGATCGCGACCTGGGCGGAGGCGTCTTCGTCGTCGTAGATCCGCGCCAGCGCGCGATCCAGCGCCGCCCCGATGCGCAGCCGGTTGGCGAGGGTCGTGTGCTCCCGTTCCAGTTCCGGAAATTCGCCGGCCCGCGGCGCCAGCGCGTTCAGCTCGGCAACCTGGAAATTCAGGAGCTCAAGCCGGCTGTCACGATCGCGCTGGCTGCTGGCCAGGTGTTTAAGCGCGGACTCCGCCGCCAGCGACGCGCCGTGCGCGGTGCGGACCTGGTTCAGCAATTCGCCGTGCGCGGCGAGCTCGTCCACCACGTCCCGCTGGGACGCCCGATGTCGCAGCGACTGGTAGTCCTGCTGGCCGCAGATATCCACCAGTGTTCCGCCAAGTTCGCGGAGCGTCTGCACCGGCACCGGACGGCCGT
Organism: uncultured Chromatiaceae bacterium; assembly: GCA_964587605.1. Classification (GTDB taxonomy): domain Bacteria; phylum Pseudomonadota; class Gammaproteobacteria; order Steroidobacterales; genus SHZI01. The sequence continues at coordinate 15,717 of CAZPNN010000165.1, read as the reverse complement.
TGATCCAGGCTTTCGACCGGCCGTCCGTGCCAATGACCCGGCGCAGCAGGCAGGTGTCGCCATCGTCAGCCAGATCGTTGTCCCGGAGCCAGCGGCTGGCGGCACTGCCGGGCGCAGGTTCAAACGCGGCCAGCACTTCCAGGCGGCTGGCACCGGCGCGGATGGCCTGTGCGTCACCGCGTTCGCCGACAGCGAGGGCGAGCGCGTCGATCAGGATTGACTTGCCGGCGCCCGTTTCTCCCGTCAGCACCGTGAAGCCACTGCCGAGGTCGACAGTCACCTCCTCGATGACCGCGAGATCGCGAATCTGCAACTGGGCCAGCATGGCGGGCGGCCGCTACTTCCTGCCGCGGGCGCGCGGTGATCGGGCGGTGGGCCTGGCGTCCGACAGCACACCTGCCGGCCTCCCGTGGTCCCTTGAATCGCGGCCCCACAGGAGCTTGCTGCGCAGGATGCCGAAGTAGTCGTAGCCCACCGGGTGGACCAGTTCGAGGCGCTCGCGGGCGGCGCTGACGCGCACACTCGCGCCTTGAACCAGACGGCCCAGCAACTCGCCGTCGCAGGTGACATCGGCCTGGTCAATCTGTTTGGCCCTCTGCGATGGCGTTGCGTGCAGGCGGACCTCGGCAATGCGATTTCCCGGAATCACGAGCGGCCTGTCGCTCAGGGTGTGGGGGCAGATCGGCGTGAGCACGAGGGCATCCAGTCCGGGCTCCACGATCGGGCCGCCACAACTGAGGGCGTAGGCGGTTGACCCGGTTGGCGTGGCGACGATGAAGCCGTCGCCGAGATGGGTGTTGACGTAGCTGCCGTCGACAAAGGTCTGGTATTCCACCATTCGTCCCGTGTCCTGGCGCTTGACCACCACGTCGTTGAGGGCGATGGCGCTGGACACCACCCTGCCGTTTCTAAGGACGGCGGCGTTCAGCAGCATGCGTTGTTCGCTGACGTAGCGGCCGGCGAGGATCTGGTCGACGTGGGCCAGCATGTGTTCCGGGCCGACATCGGCCAGGAAACCGAGCCGGCCGCGATTGATCCCGAGCAACGGCACCTGGCGCCCGGCGATCCGCCTGGCGGCGTACAGCATGCTGCCGTCGCCGCCGATCGCGATCACCAGGTCGACACCCGCGGCGAGCCGGTCTTCGGTCACCCGCTTGGCCTGCGACGGCACCGCGCGTGCCCGCACGGACCGGCTGACCTTGACCGTGCACCCCGCGGCCAGGAGGTGCGGCGCTAAGATGCGCAGGGCCTCCAGGGCGCGTGGATCCCGCGGGTTGCCCATCAGGGCAATGGCAGTAAAACGTCGGTGGCGTGCTTTCTTGTTCATTTTGCTTTTCTTATCATGACCTTGACACTCTCAGTGGTCGATTGCTAGCGTTCAGCACAATTTATGGGTACAGGTCTCACCTCCGAGCTGCCGTCCGAACGTGCCCGGCACATCCTCCGGATTCTGGTCGAACATTACATCCGCGAGGGTCAGCCGGTCGGTTCCCGCACGCTGTCTTTAAGTGCGGGGCTTGATCTCAGCCCGGCCACGATCCGCAACGTCATGGCGGACCTGGAGGACCTCGGGTTCATCGCGGCGCCCCACACGAGTGCCGGCCGGGTACCCACCGCCAAAGGTTACCGCTTTTTCGTCGACACGCTCGTGCGCCTTCAGCCCATGGCAGAGCCCGATGTGGTCCGGCTGCAGGGTCAGCTGGAGGACCGCTTCCGGGGCGATGCCAAGGCTATCGCGTCTGCCGCCTCGTCGGCCTTGTCGGCACTGACGAGCCTGGCCGGCATTGTCACCATCCCGCGACAGCACCACGTGACCCTGCGCCACATTGAGTTTCTGCCGCTGTCGGGCCGGCGCGTCCTCGTGATCCTGGTGGTCAACGACGCGGAGGTGCAGAACCGCATCCTCGACATGGAGCGCGACTATTCCGAGGACGAGTTGCGTCGCGCCGCCAACTTCCTCAACGAAAGGTTCACGGGGCGCGACCTCAGCGAAGTCCGGTCACGCATCCTGGCCGACCTCGACGGTACCCGGGAATCAATGAACCGGCTGATGCTGAATTCGATATCCGTCGCGGATTATGGCCAGGCGCCGGGCAAGGACAATTCCGGCTACGTGCTGTCGGGCGAGACGAAACTGATGAATTTCCAGGAGCTGTCCGATGTCGAGAAAATCAAGGAACTCTTCGAGGCCTTCGGCCAGCAGCGGGAGATCCTGACGCTGCTCGACCGGAGTGTCGCCGCGCAGGGCGTTCAGATCTTTATTGGCGAGGAATCCGGTTACCGCATCCTCGACGAGTGCACGATCGTGGCTGCCCCGTATACTGTCGACGACCAGATTGTCGGTGTCCTTGGCGTCATTGGGCCCACGCGGATGGCCTACGAGCGGGTAATCCCGATCGTGGGCGTCACGGCGCGGCTGCTGGGGGCCGCCCTGAACTCCGGCCAGAACTCCGGCCAGAATCCTGGCCCACAAACGGGCTTGAATTCCGGGGTCTGACCCCAATATAGCCGGGCTGGCGGGCAAGGGTCCGCCCGTCATTCGCACGTCCCGAAGGAGCCTGCCCCATGTCCGATACCGACCACCCTGACGCCGAGGGCACCGGTTCCGCCCAGGCCCCGGCCGCGGTGGACCCGGTAACGGAACTGCGCGAGGCGCTGGAAAAGGCCGAGGCCACCGGCACCGAGAACTGGAACCGCTACCTGCGGGCAGCGGCGGAACTGGACAACGTCCGTAAGCGCGCCGCACGGGACGTTGAGGCGGCCCGCCGCTCCGGTGTGGAGAAGCTGGGTGGGGAATTGCTGGCGATTGCCGACAGCCTCGAACTCGGCCTCGAAACGGGTGGCACAGCGTCGATGGCGAGCCTGATGGCGGGCAAGGAGGCGACTCTCCGTCTGCTCCGGGCGACCTTCGACAAATTTGGCATTGAACTCGTGGATCCGGTGGGACACCCCTTCGATCCGGAGCTGCACGAGGCCATGAGCATGCAGCCCTCGGCCACTGCCGCTCCCGGGTCGGTGCTGGCGGTGTTGCAGAAGGGCTACCGGCTGGGGGAGCGCCTGCTGCGGCCGGCCCGGGTGATCGTGGCGGGAGAGCCGGTGGCCTCGGGCGCCACGCCAGCGGGTAAAGCCCCGTCGCGGGACGAGAATTAATGCCGGCCGGCGGTTAACCCAGGGCTTGAAACGGCAATCAGCGGGCCCATTTCACAAGTCAGTCGATTGCGACAGCAATCGTTGACAAATCAGCGACCGAAACAGCGGATGGAGCGACACGGATGAGCAAGGTAATTGGCATTGATCTCGGCACCACAAATTCCTGCGTGGCGGTCATGGAAGGCGGCAAGCCGAAGGTCATCGAGAACAGCGAGGGTGATCGCACCACGCCGTCCATCGTGGCCTTCACGAAGGACGGGGAAGCAATCGTTGGCCAGTCGGCCAAGCGGCAGGCCGTGACCAACCCGGCCAACACCTTGTTTGCCGTCAAACGGCTTATCGGCCGGAAGTTCAAGGACGAGGTCGTGCAGCGGGACATCGGCATGGTCCCGTACAAGATCGTCGAGGCCGACAATGGCGACGCCTGGGTCGAGGGCAGCGGCAAGAAGATGGCGCCGCCCGAGATTTCCGCGCGCGTGCTCATGAAGATGAAGAAGACCGCCGAGGATTATCTTGGCGAGCCCGTTACTGAGGCCGTGATCACGGTGCCAGCCTACTTCAACGACTCCCAGCGGCAGGCCACCAAGGATGCCGGGCGTATTGCCGGGCTGGAGGTCAAGCGCATCATCAACGAGCCGACAGCCGCAGCGCTGGCCTACGGCATGGACAAACAGCGGGGCGACCGCAAGATTGCCGTGTACGACCTCGGTGGCGGTACTTTCGATATCTCCATCATCGAGATCGCCGAGATCGATGGCGAACACCAGTTTGAAGTGCTGGCTACCAACGGCGATACCTTCCTCGGCGGCGAAGACTTCGACCTGAAGATCATTGAATACCTGTCGGGTGAGTTCCAGAAGGCAAGCGGGATCGACATCCGCCGCGATCCGCTGGCGATGCAGCGCCTGAAAGAGGCTGGTGAGAAGGCCAAGATCGAGCTGTCATCCCAGCAGCAGACGGAAGTCAATCTGCCCTACATCACGGCGGATGCCAGCGGGCCAAAGCACCTGAACATCCGCCTGAGCCGCGCCAAGCTGGAGTCGCTGGTCGAGGAGCTGATTGCGCGAACGATCACACCGTCGCGAACCGCGGTCAATGATGCGGGCCTCAAGGTGGGCGACATCGACGACGTGATTCTCGTCGGCGGCCAGACGCGCATGCCCAAGGTGCAGGAGGCTGTACGCAACTTCTTCGGCAAGGAGCCGCGCAAGGACGTCAATCCTGACGAGGCGGTGGCGGTAGGCGCTGCCATCCAGGCGGGCGTGCTGTCCGGCCAGGTAAAGGATGTGCTGCTCCTCGATGTCACGCCCTTGTCGCTCGGCATCGAGACCCTCGGTGGCGTCATGACCAAGCTCATCGAGAAGAACACCACGATTCCGACCCGGGCGAACCAGACGTTCTCGACGGCCGACGACAACCAGACCGCCGTGACGATCCACGTATTGCAGGGCGAACGGGAGCAGGCGCGGCACAACAAGTCGCTGGGCCGCTTCGACCTGACAGACCTGCCGCCGGCGCCTCGCGGCCAGCCCCAGGTGGAGGTCACGTTTGATATCGACGCCAACGGCATCATGAATGTATCGGCCAAGGACAAGGCCACGGGCAAGGAGCAGAAGATCGTCATCAAGGCCTCGAGCGGCCTGTCCGAGGACGAGATCAAGCGCATGGTCGGCGACGCTGAAACCCATGCCGAGGAAGACCGTCAGTTCCGGGAGCTCGCGGAGGCCCGCAACCAGGCCGATGGGCTGGTGCATTCCACCGAGCGCTCACTGAAGGACCTGGGTGACAAGGTCGACCCTGCCGAACGGGGCCGCGTCGAGTCCGCACTATCGGAACTCAAGGACGCGATCAAGGGCGATGACAAGGCGAAGATCGAACTCAAGGGCAAGGCGCTTGGCGAGGCTTCGGCGTCGCTGGCCCAGAAAGCCTTCGAGCAGTCCCAGGCCGGCGCTGCCGGTGGGCCGGCGCCGGGCGGTGGTCAGGCCGGAGATGACGGCGTGGTGGATGCCGAGTTCGAAGAGGTCAAGGACGGCAAGGGCGGGAGCTCCGGCACGGGTTGAGTACTGGCGGGGTTTAACGCATGGCGAAGCGTGACTATTACGAAGTCCTCGGTGTGAGCCGTGACGCGGCCGAGGCCGATATCAAGAAGGCCTACCGTCGCCTCGCCATGAAGCATCACCCGGATCGTAATCCGGACGACCCCAGGGCCGAGGCTACCTTCAAGGAGGCCAAGGAAGCCTACGAGGTTCTCTCTGATACGGAGAAGCGGGCGGTCTACAACCAGCACGGGCACGCCGGCGTGGAGGCCGCTGCCGGCCGGGGCGGCCAGGGCGGTCAGGGCTTCAGTCCGGGCGAGGCCTTCGGCGACATCTTCGGCGACGTGTTTGGCGATATCTTCGGTGGTGGCCGCCGTGGCCGCTCGACCGTGTTCCGCGGGGCGGACCTGCGCTACGAGCTGTCACTGACGCTGGAGCAGGCCGTTTTCGGCGACACGGTCAATCTCACGCTGCCGACACTGATCAACTGCGAAACCTGCAGTGGCTCGGGCGCGAAGCCGGGGACCAAGCCGGTCACCTGCAAGACCTGCGAAGGCCAGGGTCAGGTCCGCAGGGCCCAGGGCTTCTTCTCCATCCAGCAGACCTGCCCGACCTGCCGCGGAACCGGGCAGCAGATCGAGCAGCCGTGCAGCAGTTGTCTCGGGCGTGGCCGGGTGCAGAAGAGCAAGACCCTTGCCGTCAAGGTTCCCGCGGGCGTGGATACCGGCGACCGGATCCGGCTGACGGGGGAAGGTGAGGCCGGTCAGAACGGTGGACCGCCCGGCGACCTGTATGTGGAAATCCGGACCCAGCCGCACGAGATTTTCGAGCGCGACGGGGCTGATCTGTCCTGTGGAATTCCGGTGAGTTTCACCGTTGCTGCACTTGGTGGCTCCGTCGATGTCCCCACGCTGGACGGCGAGGTGACGCTCAAGATCCCGGCGGAAACACAATCGGGCCGGGTATTCCGCCTGCGCGGCAAGGGCGTGCAACCGGTTCGGGGCAGCGGCCCCGGCGACCTGTATTGCCGCGTCGAGGTGGAAACGCCGGTAAAGCTCACCGGAGACCAGAAGCGGTTGCTGGAGGCCTTCAACGAGGCCCTGGTCGCTGGCGGTGACCGGCACCGTCCCCGCAATCAGTCCTGGCTCGACGGTGTCCGGCGGTTTTTTGAGAAGATGTCCCCCTGACGGGTTCCTGACTGGCGGTGGTCAATGGCGCGGGTGACAGTACTCGGTGCAAGCGGCCGGATGGGCAAGGCCCTGATCCGGCTGATAGCGGCAAGTGGCGAGCACCAACTGGTCGGCGCTCTCGGTGAGCCTTCCGACCGGTCGCTGGGTCGGGATGCCGGTCAGGTCGCGGGCCTCGATCCGCTTGGAATTCTTGTCACCGACGATCTCGCCACCGCGCTCGGTGGTGCTGGCGGCGCCCGTGACGTTGCGTGTGACGTCGCCATAGACTTCACGGTTCCAGCGGTCACCGGACGCCACGCGCAGGCCTGCGCCGCGGGTGGCCATGCCCTGGTGGTCGGCACTACCGGACTCGGTGCCAGCGATCTCGCGGCGTTGCAGGCGGCAGCGCGTCGGGTTCCGGTGCTGTACGCGCGCAACATGAGCCTGGGCGTTACGGTGCTCACCGAGCTGGTGCGTCAGGCGGCGGCGCTGCTGGGACCTGAATTCGACGCCGAGATCACAGAAGCACATCACCGCCACAAGAAGGACTCACCCTCGGGCACGGCGCTGCAGCTCGGCGAGGCCATCGCCGCGGCCCGGGGACGCCAACTCGCGGACGTCGCTGTCTACTCGCGTCCGCGCCTTTCAACCACCGAACGGCCCGACGGCGCGATCGGCTTTGCGTCCGTGCGCGGGGGCGCGATCGTGGGTGAGCACACCGTCCTGCTGGCGGGAACCGAGGAACTCCTCGAGCTGACGCACCGGGCCACCGACCGGGCGGTGTTCGCGCGTGGCGCGCTGCGAGCGGCGAGCTGGCTCGTCGGCCAACCGGCTGGCCTGCACACGCTGCGCGCGGTCCTTGGTCTGCCGGCGTAAACCGGCGCACCACGGTCCGGCCAAAAGGGGTGTCCACGCTGCGTTCCGTCGTTTAGAATGCGGCGGCTTCGCGCCCCGCGCAAGCACTTGCCCCTGGTGTGGATAGAAGGAGCGTGATGGAACCGGCGTTGCTGGCACTGCAGGACGGAACCGTATTTCAAGGCATTTCTGTCGGGGCCCCGGGCCGTACCATCGGCGAAGTTGTTTTCAATACAGCGATGACCGGGTACCAGGAGATCCTGACGGATCCGTCCTACTGTCGGCAGATTGTCACGCTGACCTACCCGCACATCGGCAACACAGCCACCAACAGCGAAGATCAGGAAAGCGAGCGGGTATTCGCCGCCGGGCTCGTGATCCGCGATTTGCCGGCGGTGTCGAGTAGCTGGCGGGCTGAAATCGAGTTGCCCGAATTCCTGCGCCGGGCAGGCCTCGTGGCCATCGCCGAAATCGACACGCGCAAACTCACGCGAATTCTGCGTGACAAGGGCGCCATGTCCGGTTGCATTATGACCGGGGTAGTCGACCCCAGGACAGCCATCGACCACGCGCGGCGGTTTCCCGGGCTGGCCGGGATGGACCTCGCGAAGATCGTTAGCGCCAAGGATGCCTACCAGTGGAACCTTGGCGCCACGTGGCCGGGTCCCGCGCCGATTCGTCCGAAGCGCAGTGGCGTTTTCGACGTGGTGGCCTACGACTTCGGCATCAAGCGCAACATCCTCCGGCTGCTGGTCGATCACAGCTGCAGGGTCACCGTTGTTCCAGCCGAGACGCCTGCCGACACGGTGCTGGCGCTGCGGCCCGATGGCGTCTTTCTCTCGAACGGCCCCGGTGATCCCGAGCCTTGCAGCTACGCGATCGAGGCCATCCGCACGATCCTTGCCGCCGGTATCCCCGTCTTCGGGATCTGCCTCGGGCACCAGCTGCTCGGGCTCGCGAGCGGTGCCAGGACCGTCAAGATGAAATTCGGGCACCACGGCGCGAATCACCCGGTGCAGGATCTGGACACGAAACAGGTCCTGATCACCAGCCAGAATCACGGTTTTGCGGTGGACGAGACCACCCTGCCAGACAATCTGCGGGCAACGCACCGGTCACTATTCGATAATTCACTTCAGGGAATTGAAAGAACTGATTGTTTAGCATTCAGTTTTCAAGGTCATCCCGAGGCCAGTCCCGGGCCGCACGACGTGCGTTCACTGTTCGCCCGCTTCTCGACTCTGATGCGCCGGCGCATTCAGAAGGAGAACGCCGTGCCGGCGGCCACCAGGTAAACGCGGAAGTTCCACCCAGCACGCGGGGCACGGCGCAAGCGTTAACGCCGCGTTCCTGACAATCGAGAATCGTTCATGCCACGGCGCACAGACCTTCAAAGCATTCTCATCATCGGCGCCGGGCCGATCGTGATCGGTCAGGCCTGCGAATTTGACTACTCGGGCGTGCAGGCCTGCAAGGCTCTGCGTCAGGAGGGTTTCCGGATCATCCTGGTCAACTCCAATCCGGCCACGATCATGACCGACCCCGAGATGGCCGACGCGATCTACATCGAGCCGGTCAACTGGCAGACCGTGGCGCGGATCATCGAGAGGGAGCGGCCCGACGCCTTGCTGCCCACGATGGGCGGGCAGACGGCGCTTAACTGCGCACTCGACCTGGAGCGGGAGGGCGTCCTCTTGAAGTTCGGCGTCGAACTGATTGGCGCGTCCCGCGATGCCATCGACACGGCGGAAGACCGCGACCGGTTCCGGAAGGCCATGAAGGAGATCGGCCTGGACGTGGCGAATGCCGCCATTGCCCACACCCTTGAGGAGGCCATCGAAGTTCAGGCCACCATCGGCTTTCCAACCATCATCAGGCCGTCGTTCACCCTCGGTGGCAGCGGCAGTGGCATTGCCTACAACCGCGAGGAATTCGAGGTGATGGCGGCGCACGGCCTCGACATGTCCCCGACCACTGAAATCCTGCTGGAGGAATCGGTGATCGGGTGGAAAGAATTCGAGATGGAGGTCGTGCGCGACAAGGCCGACAACTGCATCATCATCTGCTCCATCGAGAATGTGGACGCGATGGGCGTGCATACCGGCGATTCGATCACCGTGGCGCCTGCGCAGACGCTGACCGACAGGGAATATCAGCGGATGCGTAACGCATCGATCGCCGTGCTCCGCCGCATAGGAGTTGATACGGGCGGGTCGAACGTGCAGTTTGCCATCAACCCGGAAGACGGGCGGATGCTGGTCATCGAGATGAACCCCCGGGTGTCCCGTTCGTCCGCGCTGGCCTCCAAGGCGACCGGTTTTCCCATTGCCAAAGTGGCGGCGAAACTCGCCGTTGGCTACACGCTCGATGAACTCCGTAATGACATTACCGGCGGCGCGACGCCAGCGTCATTCGAGCCAACCATTGATTACGTCGTGACAAAAATTCCGCGGTTCACGTTCGAGAAGTTTCCCGGTGCCAACACCCGCCTGACCACGCAGATGAAATCGGTCGGCGAGGTGATGGCGATGGGGCGCACATTCCAGGAGTCGCTGCAGAAGGCCATGCGAGGGCTGGAGACGGGCATCAATGGCTTTGTGGAAATAATCGCCGCCGAGCCCGGCGACGAAGACATGGACGTCTTGCGGCGCGAGCTCAGGATGCCGGGCCCCGACCGGCTGCTCTATGTCGGTGATGCGTTCCGGCACGGCCTGACCCGCAGCGAAATTGCCGGGTTGTCCGGCATTGATCCCTGGTTCCTGGCCCAGATCGAAGACCTGATCCAGTGGGAGGGCCGCGTGCGCGCCGAGGGCATGCCGCTGATCCAGGGAGGGGCGCTGCGCACGCTGAAGCGCAAGGGCTTCTCGGACAGCCGGCTGGCGAAGCTGCTCGGGATCAAGGAAAACATCGTCCGCCAGACACGCCTCAAGGCTGGTGTGCGCCCGGTGTTCAAGCGGGTGGACACCTGCGCCGCGGAATTTTCGACCACGACGGCCTACATGTACTCGACCTACGAGGAGGAGTGCGAGGCATTACCCACCGACCGCGAAAAGATCATCATTCTGGGTGGTGGCCCGAACCGGATCGGTCAGGGAATCGAGTTTGATTACTGCTGCGTACACGCCGCCTTCGCGCTGAAGGAGCTCGGCTACGAAGCGATCATGATCAATTGCAACCCCGAGACCGTGTCGACGGACTACGACACCTCTGACCGGCTGTATTTCGAGCCGCTCACGTTCGAGGACGTCATGACCATTGTCGATCTCGAGCGGCCGAAGGGGGTCATCGTGCAGTTTGGCGGGCAGACCCCGCTCAAGCTGGCACGGCGGCTGGAAGAGGCAGGCGTCCCCATCATTGGCACCAGCCCGGGGTCGATCGATATCGCTGAGGACCGGGAGTTGTTCAAGCAACTCGTGCAGCGTCTGGGCCTGCGCCAGCCGCCGAACTGCACGGCCCGCACGCCGGATGAGGCGGTGCGTCTGGCCGCTGACGTGGGGTTCCCGCTTGTCATCCGGCCGTCGTTCGTCCTGGGCGGTCGGGCGATGGAAGTCGTCCATACGGAAGAGGACCTCCGCCTCTACATGAGAGATGCGGTCAATGTTTCCGAGGACAGCCCCGTTTTGCTGGATCGCTTCCTCGATCTCGCCGTGGAGGTCGATGTCGATATCGTCAGTGACGGCAAGGAAGTCCTGATCGGTGGAATCATGGAGCACATTGAACAGGCCGGAGTGCACTCCGGCGATTCCAGTTGCTCCCTGCCGCCGGTAACCTTGAGCGAGGAAGTCCAGGCCGAGCTCATCAAGCAGGTGACGATGCTGGCGAAGGCGCTCCATGTCGTCGGGTTGATGAACACCCAGTTCGCGATCCAGAACGGGATCATCTACCTGCTGGAAGTGAATCCACGGGCGTCGCGGACCGTGCCGTTTGTCTCCAAGGCGACTGGGCTGCCGCTGGCCAAGGTGGCCGCCAGGACCATGGTGAATGTCACGCTGGCGGAGCAGGGCGCCACCACGCAGCGAATTCCTGGCTTCTACTCGGTGAAGGAAGCGGTGTTCCCGTTCGTGAAATTCCCCGAGGCCGACCCCATCCTGGGTCCCGAAATGAAGTCGACTGGCGAGGTGATGGGCACAGGGCGTACCTTTGCCGAGGCCTACGCCAAGGCGCAGATTGCTTCCGGCGTCATTCTGCCGCGACGAGGCACGGCGTTCCTGTCAGTTCGCGACCGCGACAAGCCGGCCGCGGTGAAGCTGGCGCAACTGCTGATCGATCGCGGCTTTGACATTATTGCGACCGGCGGCACCGCGGTGGCCCTTTCGAAAGCGGGCATTGCCTGCCGGAGGGTGAACAAGGTGCGTGAGGGCCGGCCACACGTGGTGGACATGATCAAGAACGAGGAAATCAGCCTGATCGTGAACACTACCGAGGGTAAGCAGGCCATCCGGGAGTCGCATTCCATCCGTGGTGCAGCCGTGCATCGCAAGGTGACTTACTACACCACCATGCCGGGCGCGCTCGCGACGAGTTACGCTCTCGACCATCGGGACGGTGGCAGTGTAAACAGGCTGCAGGATCTGCATGCCGGAGTGGTCGTTTGAACAGGGTGCCCCTGACAATTCGTGGCGCTGAGAAGATGCGCGAGGAAATCCGTGCGCTAAAGACGGAGGCGCGCCCTCGCGTGACACAAGCAATCGCCGTGGCCCGTGGTCACGGCGACCTCAAGGAGAACGCCGAATACCACGCCGCCAAGGACGAGCAGGGCCTCATCGAGGCCCGGATTCGCGATCTGGAGAGCCTGATTTCCAATGCGGAAGTTATTGATGTGACCCGCCTGATCGGGAATACCAAGGTCCTGTTCGGTGCCACGGTCAGCCTGGTGGATGAAGCCGATGGCAAGGCCAGTCGCTACCAGATCGTCGGTGAGTACGAGGCCGACATGAAACTGGGCCTGATTTCGATTACCTCACCGCTGGCGCGCGCCCTGATCGGCAAGGTCGAAGGTGACGTTGCTTCGTTCGTGGTGCCCGCGGGCGAGAAGAATCTGGAGATCGTGCGGGTCGAGTATTTCTGAGCGCGCGCAGGCCAACTGCGCGCCTCAGACTGCCTGCCTCAGGTTGGCGGCAATACGAGCTTCAGGCCGCTCGGGCTCGGCCGGTAGAGCACTGCAATATTGCCGATGCGCGCAATCAGGACGGCACCGGTCCGCTCCACGAGGGTTTCGATGGCCGTGTCGCGTTGTGTCCGGTCTGGCGCTACCACCTTGAGCTTGATGAGTTCGTGATGGGCGAGGGTGGCTTCCAGTTCGGCAATAAAGGTGTCTGTAACCCCGGCGTTACCCAGGCGCGATACCGGCTTAAGTGCGTGGGCGAGTCCACGCAAGTGCTTCCTCTGTTTCTCGGCAAGCGGTTTGGTGGCGGTTGTCATGGGCTGCGAGTATAGCGATGAGCCGGAAAGCATCCAGTTCCCGGTGGAAGGCGCGGCAGGCGCGCGATCCCTTCGTGAAGCGCGCTCAGGCGGAGGGCTGGCGTTCCCGGGCGGTTTTCAAATTGTCCGAGCTGCAGGGGCGCGAACGGCTGATCAAGCCGGGTTCTGTCGTGATTGATCTGGGTGCGGCGCCGGGAGCATGGAGCCAGTTTGCAGCGGAAGTGGTCGGTGAGAAGGGACGGGTGCTGGCGGTGGACCTGCTGCCCATGGCCCCGCTGGCCGGGGTTGAAATCCTGCTGGGCGATTTTAGCGAAGAAGCGGTAATGAACAGCCTGCTGGCCAGTCTCGCCGGAACGCCGGTCGACCTTGTCTTGTCCGATATGGCCCCCAATATGAGTGGGACGCGGGTCGTGGATCAGCCGCGTGCCATGCATCTGGCCGAGCTGGCCTCTGAGTTTGCGAGCCAGGTCCTGCGCCCGGGCGGCAATCTGGTGGTAAAGCTGTTCCAGGGTGAGGGTTTTCAGGAGTACGTAGAAGCCACGCGGACCCGCTTTGGCTCGGTGCGGATGCGGAAACCGTCCGCTTCGCGGTCCGGCAATCGGGAGACTTACCTGGTAGCCAGGAACTTTCGGTTGTAGTAGGGTCTAAAATCGTCATTGCGTCAGGTTTTTGGCGCACTATCCAATTCTAAGCAGAGGCCGAAAAAAGTGCTGAATGACCTGGCCAAGAACGTCATCCTCTGGATCGTCATCGCCATCGTGCTGCTGACGGTGTTCCAGAGCTTCGGCACTGGCACTCGCCAGCCTGACCCCATCGAGTATTCCGACTTCCTCAACCTGGTTCAGTCCGGGCAGGTTGACCAGGTCATTTTCGAAGGCGACACCATCAAGGGTGCTAAATCCACCGGCGAGCGCTTCACCACCTTCAGCCCCGAGACGGACAACACCGCACTTATCGGTGAGCTGAAAAAGAACGACGTGCGCATTAGTGCGATGGCTCCGAAGGGCCAGAACATTCTGGTGAGCCTCTTCATCAACTCGTTTCCGGTCCTCCTCCTGATTGGCGTGTGGGTCTACTTCATGCGCCAGATGCAGGGTGGGGCTGGTGGTCGTGGCGCGATGTCCTTCGGCAAGAGCCGCGCCCGGTTGCTGGGCGAGGACCAGGTCAAGATCACCTTCGCGGATGTGGCGGGCGTCGAGGAGGCCAAGGAAGAGGTTTCCGAAATAGTCGAATTCCTGAAAGACCCGGCCAAATTCCAGCGCCTCGGTGGCAAGATTCCGAAGGGCGTGCTCATGATCGGTTCGCCCGGTACCGGCAAGACCTTGCTGGCACGCGCCATCGCCGGTGAAGCCAAGGTGCCGTTCTTCACGATATCGGGTTCGGATTTCGTCGAGATGTTCGTCGGGGTGGGCGCGTCTCGTGTCCGCGACATGTTCGAGCAGGCAAAAAAGCACGCGCCTTGCATCATCTTTATTGACGAGATCGACGCCGTGGGCCGCCACCGTGGTGCCGGGCTCGGCGGCGGGCACGACGAACGCGAGCAGACGCTGAACCAGCTGCTGGTGGAGATGGACGGCTTCGAAGGCAACGAGGGCATCATCGTCATTGCTGCCACCAACCGCCCGGACGTCCTTGATCCTGCCCTGCTCCGGCCGGGCCGCTTCGACCGGCAGGTCGTGGTGCCGTTGCCGGATGTGCGTGGGCGCGAGCAGATCCTGAAGGTCCACATGCGGAAAGTGCCGCTGTCTGACGACGTGAAGCCGTCGATCATTGCGCGGGGAACACCAGGCTTTTCCGGTGCCGACCTCGCCAACCTGGTGAACGAGGCTGCCCTGTTCGCGGCGCGGGCGAACCGTCGTACTGTCACCATGGACGAGTTCGAGAAGGCCAAGGACAAGATCATGATGGGCGCCGAACGGCGCTCAATGGTCATGAACGAGTCGGAGCGGAAGCTGACGGCCTATCACGAGGCCGGGCACGCCATCGTTGGCCTGAGTGTTCCGGATCATGACCCTGTCTACAAGGTCTCCATCATTCCGCGTGGCCGGGCTCTCGGCATCACCATGTTCCTGCCGGAGGAGGATCGGTACAGCTACAGCAAACGCCGGCTAAACAGCTCGATTGCCAGTCTTTTCGGTGGGCGTATCGCGGAAGAGCTGGTTTTCGGCGCCGATGTGGTTACCACTGGCGCGTCGAACGACATCGAGCGCGCCACCGACATCGCCCGCAACATGGTCACCAAATGGGGCATGTCGGATCGCCTTGGTCCTCTGACCTACACGGAGGAGGACGGAGAAGTCTTTCTGGGCAGGACCGTGACCCAGCACAAGCAGGTGTCAGATGTCACGATTCATGCCATCGATGAGGAAGTGCGGCGAATTATCGACATCAACTACCAGTTGGCCACAGAGATTCTGACCAGGCACCTCGAACAGCTGCATGCCATGGCCGGCGCGTTGGTCAAGTACGAAACGATCGACGAAGGGCAGATTCGCGACATCATGGCGGGCAAGGAGCCTCGTCCTCCGGAGGACTGGGACAATAGCGGCCCCGGGGCACCGGCCACGGCGTTCGGCAACACCAAGCCGGCCGGTGATCCTGGCATTGGCGAGCCCGCCAGTCAGCATCGCACCCAGACCTGACCACGTCGACATCCCTTCCGCCACTTGTGATCAGACAGCGATCCGCACCGGATCGCTGTCTGATCATGGGTGTTCTGAACGTCACGCCTGATTCGTTTTCCGACGGCGGCCAGTTCCTTGATCCACAGCAAGCTGTCCGGCAGGGCCTTGCCATGGCCGCCGCGGGTGCCGATATCATCGATATTGGCGGCGAGTCGACCCGCCCCGGAGCCATAGCGCCCGGTACCGCCACGGAACTCGCACGGGTGATTCCGGTGATTCGCGGCCTCCGCGCCGAATCCGGAATCCTGATATCCGTCGACAGCAGCGATCCGGAAGTGATCGCGGTGGCGGTAGCCGAGGGTGCAGACATGCTCAACGATGTCAGGGCGCTCCGCCAGCCCGGGGCGCTGGCGGCTGCAGTGGCTGCTGGCGTTCCCGTGTGCCTGATGCACATGCAGGGCG
>CAZPNN010000164.1:0-7706 GCA_964587605.1 uncultured Chromatiaceae bacterium | reverse complement strand
CTGAATCCGCCACCGGACCGCCCGCTGCTGCCACCGCCGAATCCACCCCGGCCGTGGCTGGCCCAGCCCCGACCACTGCCGCCGGCATTCAGCCCAATGACAAAGCCGAGCAGCATCATCAGCAGCACAAGTCCGACCGTGCCAGCCAGAATCCAGGTCACGCCGCCCGCCACGACGCCAGTGGCTGCGGCACCCGGCATCTGGCCGAGCAGCCGCCGGAGCACGCTCCCGACAATCAACGACAGGATGAAAACAACGGGCAGCACATTTTTCAGACGCGAGCCGCTTGAGTCCCACGCCTGTGGTGCAGGCAATGGCTCACCGTCAACGAGCCCGATCAGCCGATCGACGGCATCGCCAATTCCGCCGGCGTAGTTACCCTCGCGAAAGCGCGGCACCAGGTACTCGTCGATCACCCGGTTCGCCGTGGCATCCGGTATGGCGCCCTCCAGGCCGTAGCCCACTTCGATACGCACTTCCCGGTCGTCCTTCGCCACCAGCAGCAGCACGCCGTCATCGACTCCATCGCGACCGAGCTTCCAGGCATCGACGACCCGCAGGGAATACTGCTCGATGGCCTCCGGACGAGCCGTGGCAACAATCAGGACAGCGATCTGGCTGCCCTTGCGCTCCTCGAGAGCAGCCAACCGGTTGTCGAGGTCCGCCCGTTCGATGGCTGACAGGGTTCCGGTCTGGTCTATTACCCTCGCCGTCAGCGCCGGCACGGCAAGAGGCTGCTGCGCCAACACCTCACGGGCCGGCAGCAGCAGCGCAACCGCCGTGAGCAACGCCGGCAGGACACGTCGAAACACGTCAGTTCCGGTGCGTCAGTTGCGCAACATCAACCGGTGGAACCGAAATCCACTGCCGGCGGCTTGCTGATTTCTGCCTCGTTCTCCACCGTGAACGTGGGCTTGACCTTGAAGCCGAAGACCATGGCGGTCAGGTTGTTCGGAAAGGTACGCACGAGGGTGTTGTATTCCCTGGTGGCTTCGATGAACCGGTTGCGTGCAACGGCAATGCGATTTTCCGTGCCTTCCAGCTGGGCCTGAAGGTCCCGGAAGTTCTGATCCGACTTGAGTTCCGGGTACCGCTCGACCACCACGAGCAGCCGGGACAGCGCGCCGGACAACTGGCCCTGGGCGTCCTGGAACTGCTGGAACGCTGCCGGGTCATTCAGCGTCTCTGGCGTGGCCTGCACCGATCCGACGCGGGACCGGGCCTCGGTAACCTGGATGAGCACGTCCCGTTCCTGCTTCGCGAAGCCCTCAACCGTCCTGACCAGGTTCGGGATGAGATCGGCACGGCGCTTGTACTGGTTCAACACCTCGGCCCAGGACGCCGAAACGCCCTCGTCGCCGCCCTGTATGGCGTTATAGCCGCAACCGGACAGCAGGAGCGTGCAGATAATCAGCAACGGGGCATGAACGATGCCGGGAACAATTCTGTTGCGAAATATTCTGACCATGACAATTATTCCTCTCAAGCGCACCAACCGGAATGAACTCCAAGTATAGGGCGGCAACCGTTAAGCTGCGCGTCCATGTCGGTCAGCAAGTCAGTGACCCCTCTCAAACCGATGCTGGCCCTGGTCGGCGGCGCCATCGCCATTGGCTTTGCGCCGATCTTCGTACGCTTAAGCGAAGTCGGCCTGAATGCCACGGCGTTCTGGCGGCTGGCACTGTCACTGCCCGTGTTCTGGGTTCTCTGCTGGCGTACCGGGGATACGGCTGCTCCGGTCCGGGGGTATGGCCTGCTCACCATCGCCGGAATCTTTTTTGCCCTTGACCTGATCTTCTGGCACGCCTCGATTGCGCTGACCTCGGTTGCCAACGCCACGCTGCTCGCCAACCTGACGCCGGTCGCCGTCGTGATTTTTTACTGGCTGGTGATGAAGCAGCGACCAGCCGCGCGCTTCCTGCTCGGGGCAGCCCTCGCCCTGGCCGGTGCAACGGGCCTGGCCCTTGGCGGCACACCCCCGCCCGGCGGGGGGCTTGAGGGCGATCTCTATGGCGTCATGACAAGCATCGTTTATGCCGGCTACCTGCTCGCTGTCGAGCGGGCCCGGACGTCGGTGAGCGGCCTTAAGGTGGCCCTCGTGAGTTCGGCCGTTGCGATGCTCATTACCGGCGCTGTTGCCATGGTATCAGGCGAGAACTTCTGGCCGGCGTCGGGAACGGGCTGGGCCGTCCTGGCAGGACTGGCTGTCCTGTGCCATGCGCTGGGCCAGGGCGGGATCATCTGGGCACTCGGCCAACTGCCCGCGTCGCTATCGTCCGTCGTGATCCTGATCCAGCCCGTGGTCGCCGCCGGGCTCGGCTGGCTCTGGCTCGGCGAATCACTCGGGCAGAACGACGTTCTATTCGCGGCGCTGGTGCTCGGTGGCGTGCTGATCTGTCGACGACGATAGAATGCGGGTCATTGCCAGGGGGAGTCGCTCATGCTCAGGGGTTTCCATCACGCCGCCATTTCCACCCCGGATCTGGAGCGCTCCGTGCGCTTTTACAGGGAGCTGTTCGGCTGCACCGTCGTACGGGAATTTGGCTGGCCCGCCGGCATCCCGGAGGCCGACGCGCTGACAGGATTGCAGAACTCCGCGGCCCGCGCTGTGATGCTGAAGCTCGGCGACAGTCATCTTGAAATCTTCGAGTTCAGCTCGCCCAGCCCGAGGCCAGGCAACCCGCAACGGCCAGCCTGCGACCATGGCATCACCCACATTTGCGTGGAGGTCCGCGACAGTCATGCCGAGTACGCTCGCCTCAGGGCCGCGGGCATGACATTCCACGCGCCGCCCCAGGCACAGGACGGCGGCTTCGTAACTTACGGACGGGATCCCGACGGCAACATCGTCGAACTGCTGGAGTTTGGCGATTAGACAGACGATGTAGTATTCACAGGCCAAAAGGAGAAGAACTCATGCGCACACTGCTGATCAGCCTCGCTGTACTCGCCGTCGCCGCCCCGGCCCAGGCGCAATTCAGGCCGGAACAACTGACACCGCTCGGCCAGAAGATCGAGACGGCCCTTAAGAGCGACGTTCGCCCGGCCGAGGACAAGGTGCGGGACGAGGAGCGCCGACCCCGGCAGACGCTGGAGTTCTTCGGGCTTAGGGACGACATGCGGGTAGTCGAGCTGATACCGGGCGGCGGCTGGTACACCCGAATACTGGCCGAGGTCCTCGCGGAGAAAGGCGAGCTTTACGTCTCGTTCGGCACGCGGCAGATAGAGCCGATGGTGACGCAGGTGCCCGCCATGGCCAAAGTGAAGATCGCCCGGAGTGAGGGCAAGCTGACTCCCGCCGCCGGGCCGATGGGGCTGTTCGAGCTCGGCGAGGCGTCCCTCGGCGTGTCCGACGCCGACCTCGTGCTCACCTTCCGCAACCTGCACAACCTGACCGCCCCGTCGCGCGCGAATCTGCACAAGGCGGTCTTGAATTCCCTGAAGTCCGGTGGACTCTACGGCGTCGTCGACCACACGCGGCGGCACAATGAACCGGACAACAGCGAGAACTGGCGGCGCATGGACCCCGTGCTGGCCATCAAGGAGATCCAGGCCGCTGGCTTCGTGCTGGTCGACTTCTCAAACGTGCATTTCAGGCCCGATGACGAACTGCGCTACGAAGTCGGACGCAAGACAGTCACCGGCAACACCGACCGGTTCACGCTGCTGTTTCGCAAGCCCTGACAGCCTTCATTCAGAACCCGGTGCTAACATGGCGGCGTTCCCCCAGATGGATAACGGTGCGTGCCACGCAAGTCCCGGCGCGGGTTGCGCCAATACCTTTCCCGGCGGCTCGTGGCCGGCCTCGGCCTCGCTGTTGCGGCACTCGTGGTCGCCCTGGCCATCTTCATCGGGCTGCTCGACCGCCAGATTGTCCAGCAGTTTGAGGGCCGCCGCTGGAACCTGCCCGCCCTGGTGTATGCCCGCCCCCTGGAGATCTACGCCGGGCTCCGACTGACTCCCGATGACCTGCAGCAGGAACTGAGCGCGCTCGGCTATTCCGGCGTCCGGACCGTCACAAGCCAGGGAAGTTTCAGCCGTACCCCGGAGCGGATCGACGTACTGACCCGCCCATTCCAGTTCTGGGACGGAACCGAGCCCGGCCAGCGCGCGTCGATCCGGTTCAGCGGCGGGAGCGTCCTTGAGCTGACCGATGGCCGGGGCAGCGAACTGCCGCTCCTCCGGCTTGATCCTCCCTTCATCGGCAATATCTTCACGACCCATGCCGAAGACCGGATTGTGCTCACCCCCGAGGCCGTCCCCGCCTTGTTGCTTGACGGCCTGAAAGTCGTCGAGGACCGCGACTTCGACCGGCACGGCGGCGTGTCGCTGCGCGCGATCGCGCGCGCGATGTGGGCGAATATTCGCGCGGGTGGAATCGCGCAGGGTGGCAGCACGCTAACCCAGCAACTGGTGCGCAGTTACTTCCTGGACAACCGGCGAACGCTGACGCGCAAGGTGCGTGAGGCGCTGATGTCAGTGCTGCTCGAAGTGCACTTTGAAAAGGCCGACATTCTCAACGCCTACGTCAACGAGATTTACCTCGGTCAGGCCGGCGACCGGGCCATTCACGGCTTCGGACTTGCCAGCCAGTTCTACTTTGGCCGACCGCTTGCCGAGTTGCAGCCCGAGCACATTGCCCTGCTCGTTGCCGTAGTGCGGGGGCCTTCCTACTACGACCCGCGTCGCCACCCGGAACGCGCCCTCGAGAGGCGCAACATGGTGCTGAAACTCATGGCCGAGTTCGGCGCGCTTGACCCGGAAGACGCCGGGTACGCCAGCCGGCAGGGGCTTGGCGTGCGGGGTACCGCGACAACGTTCGCCAGCTACAACCCGGCGTTCATGGACCTCGTCCGGCGCGAACTGCGGGCGGATTACCAGGAAGACGACCTGGAAAATGCCGGGCTGCGGATCATGACGACGCTTGATCCGCGCATCCAGGCACTGGCCGAACGAAAGCTCACCGACGGGCTGACCGAGCTTGAGCGGAGCCGGGGACGCAAGCCGGGAAGCCTCGACGGCGCCATCGTCGTTAGCGGCGCGCAAACGCCCGACGTCGTCGCCATCGTCGGCGGGCGCAATGCGCAGCTGAAGGGCTTTAACCGGGCGCTCGATGCTAAACGGCCGATAGGCTCACTCGTCAAACCCGTGGTCTATCTCGCCGGCTTCGAATCCGGAAGGTACACGCCCGCGACCGTACTCGAAGACGCACCGATAGTTATCAAGCTGGACACCGGGAAGACGTGGTCGCCGGAAAACTATGATCGCCAGTACCGGGGCCCGGTGCCGGCAGTGCGCGCCCTGGCCGAGTCGCTGAATACGGCGACCGTACAACTCGGCATGGACGTCGGGACGAAGAAGGTCGCCGCCCTGATGCAACGGCTTGGACTGGAGAGCGCTCCCCGCCCGCTGCCGTCAATGCTGCTCGGTTCCGTGGCACTCTCGCCTATCGAAGTGGCCCAGATCTATAACAGCATGGCCAACGGCGGCTTCCGTACGCCGCTGAAAACTGTGCGGGCCGTACTCGATGGGGACGGCAAGCCACTGGACCGCTATCAGCTGAAGATCAGCCGCGCTGCCGACCCGGCAGCGGTCCAGCAGGTCAACGCCAGCATGACCCAGGTAATCGAGCGCGGCACGGCAAGATCGGCCCGAACCTGGCTGCCACCCGATCTCGTCGTGGCCGGGAAGACAGGCACCTCCGACGATCTGCGCGACAGCTGGTTCGCCGGGTTCACCAACGATCACGTTACCGTCGTCTGGGTGGGCGCCGACGATAACTCACCGACAGGACTCACGGGAGCCTCCGGCGCCCTGCCAATCTGGGCGCGACTGGTGGCCGGCTTCGGCGACGCCGGCTATGAACCACAGCCGGTGGAAGGCCTGCAGGATGTGCCTTTCGATTTTGCGACTGGCATGATGACGGAGGTGGGATGCGGCGACCCGGTGACGTTGCCGCTGCCCGTCGGAACGATCCTGCCGACCAATCCGGGTTGCGGCATGGCTGAACAGGGCATCCAATGGCTGCAGGATTTGTTGAATTGAGAGCGCGGAATGCAGCTGCCTTTCTGGCCGTGCTGCTCCTGCTGGCGGGCTGCGTTCCGCCCGACTTCGGCAGCCCGGACCCGGTACAGCGCACGCCGGTCCCGGCGCCGACTGCGCCACCGGCTGTCGCGGTTATCCGCCCGGTACCCGCATTACCGGAGATACCCGGCGGCACGGCGGAGCCGCAACCGCCACTCCGAACCGTACCCCCGGTGAGTTCGGCAAGCCAGGCCCTGCTGACCCAGAGCCGCGGTCATCAGGCAGCCCGCGATTATGACCTCGCTGCCGCCTCCATCGAACGTGCGCTGCGCATCGAACCACGCCAGCCCGTGCTGTGGCTGGAGCTTGGCAATATCCGGCTCAAGGAAGCCGACTACGCCCAGGCGGAGAGCATGGGTCGCAAGGCACTGAGCCTGTGCGCGGGTGACGCGGCGCTGACCGCACAGGCCGAGCAACTCATCGCGACGGCGAAGAGGCGCTGACGTTTACAGCCACGGCCGAAATACCATCAGCCCGAAGATAAGCAGCACTCCAGCGAATGCCCCGAGCGCGAGGCCCACCCAGCGCTGCAGCAAGGCATGGAACCCGGGCGGCAGCGCGCTCGCCGCGATGTGCAGCGCCGCGAGGTCGCGCAGTCGCAATTCGGCTTTCACCAGGTACACCCAGCACATCCCGGCCGCAATGTAGAGCACCGCCACGGCGGCGAACCATGCCGAGCGCAACGGGTAACCGAGCTGCAGCATCAACAGGTACCCGGACACCGGCTGTATCAGCGCAACAGGTGCTGCCAGAAACCACTCCGCGCGCACGGCATTCCGCGTGGTCACCGCCACGGCTGCCGGGTTTCCCGACTGCGCCGCCGTCAGCATGAACCAGAAAGCGCCGATTCCGACGCCGAACATGAGAGCGGAACTGACGATGTGCAGCAGCCTGATCATGATGTGGCGGCGACTCCAGGCGTTGCCGATGCGCCACTGACAGAGCGGGCACACGGCGGGTGGCCGCGGGCAACCGCCAAACAACTAAAATAACTAAGGTCCGGTACCTTTTGAGGACGAATAGACCTGCACGTCCTGGATATTGAACAGCGACTTCCAGTCCTTCGCAATCAGCAGGTCCATCAGTTCCGACGCCTTGCCCGCCTTCTTCCGCTCAATTTCGGCATCCATCGTGATCAGGGCCTGATCCACTTCCGGCCCGAACAGGTAGCGCAGGTATTCGGTCGGCACGCGCGGCTCGTCGCTGAAACGGCCTTCCGCGTCGAAGGACTGCGGCAACAGGGGCGGCACGTAGTAGACATTGGGCTCAGTGCCAAACTCCGGGTGCAATGGCAGGGCCACCTTCCACTGGTGCACCAGCTTGTGAATCGGACCGTCAAGGTCTTCGAGGAACCCGACGAAGCGC
The DNA here is from genome assembly GCA_964587605.1 of uncultured Chromatiaceae bacterium. Classification (GTDB taxonomy): domain Bacteria; phylum Pseudomonadota; class Gammaproteobacteria; order Steroidobacterales; genus SHZI01. Next base: position 257 of record CAZPNN010000164.1, on the reverse strand, counting down.
AGCCGGCCCGGGCACTGCCGGGCACAGGCGGGCGCGATTCCCTGCTCCAGTCGCGGGAAGCAGAAGATGCACTTCTGCGACTTCCGTTTCACGTAGTTGTAGTAGACCTTGTCGTAGGGACACGCGCGGTTGCACAGCCGGAAACCCTGGCACTTGTCCTGGTCAACCAGCACGATGCCGTCCTGCTCGCGCTTGTAGATCGCGCGTACCGGGCAGGCTTCGAGGCAGGCTGGCTTGGTGCAGTGATTACACAGCCG
>CAZPNN010000163.1:0-5195 GCA_964587605.1 uncultured Chromatiaceae bacterium | reverse complement strand
TCACCGCGCTGGCGAGCAGGGCCGCCAACATCAGCCGGCCAAGCATCGGGACGGTCACGGCAGCCAGGGCGAGCGCAATCGCCGACAGGTACATGCCGACGGCCAGCAGTGAGCCCGCCAGCACAGGACCGGTGAACCAGGTGTACAGGGTGGCCCAGACCAAGCCCATCAGCGACTGGGCGGCAACCAGGGTTTCGCGGTCTGGTCGTTCCGTGGCCGGCCGGCGGGTGAGCCCGTAAAACAGCGCCGTCGTCAGGGCGCAACCGAGCGCGAGGGCCAGGCCGCCGCCGGGCGCCAGCGGCGCCGCGGCAACCGCATCAGCCAGCACGGCGATGGTAGCCCAGGCCGCGTAGAGTGCCGCCGCGGATAATTCCACGCTCAGGGTCGCCGATAGCGGCAACCGTCCATACGGGGCGCCCGGCCTGCGCGTCGGCAGACTCGGGGCAGAGGCTGTATTCATGCAAAAGTCTTCAGTTGTTGTTCTTGTTATTGGCTGTGATGCTGTCACACCCGATGTGCCCAGACTGTGATGTGGGTCGGGGGATATTTCTTGCCATAACGCATCTGCAACGGCGCCCGTGGCTGCCGTTTAGAATGTCGTCGCTGATGGGGCCCAAATTGCCTTGAGCACACAATGTCCAGTAACAACACCTTTGACGTGATCGTGGTGGGCGGAGGCCATGCCGGCACCGAAGCCGCGGCGGCGGCGGCGCGCCTGGGTGCCCGCACCCTGCTGCTTACCCAGAACCTGGAAACCGTGGGGCAGATGAGTTGCAACCCGGCCATCGGCGGCATTGGCAAGGGCCACCTGGCGCGGGAAATCGACGCGCTGGGCGGCATCATGGCCGTGGCCGCGGACCAGGCCGGCATCCACTTCCGGACACTGAATTCCAGCAAGGGCCCGGCCGTGCGCGCGACCCGCGCCCAGGCGGATCGAGCGCTGTACCGGCAGGCGGTGCGCACACTGCTGGACGCTGAGCCCAACCTGCAGCTGTTCCAGCAGGGCGTGGATGACCTCATCGTCGAGGGTGAGCGCGTGACAGGCGTCATCACCCAGTCAGGCCTGCGCTTCAGTGCACGCTCGGTCGTGCTGACAGTCGGTACCTTCCTGGCGGGCCGCATTCACGTCGGGCTCAGTAACCATTCCGGCGGTCGCGCGGGCGACCCGGCGTCTATCGGCCTCGCGGCGCGGCTGCGAGAACTGCCCTTCGACGTGGGCCGGCTGAAGACCGGCACCCCGCCGCGCATCGACGCGCGCTCGGTCGACTTCAGCGTGATGACGGTCCAGCACGGTGACCTGCCTGTGCCGGTGTTTTCGTTCATCGGCCGGCGCGCCGATCACCCCCGCCAGGTGCCGTGCCATATCACGCGCACGACGGCCGCGACCCACGAGTTGATCCGCAACGCGCTCGACCGCTCACCGATGTACACCGGCGTTATCGAGGGCGTCGGCCCGCGCTACTGCCCCTCGGTGGAAGACAAGATCGTGCGCTTCGCCGACAAGGATTCGCACCAGGTCTTCATCGAGCCGGAGGGCCTCAACTCGACGGAGCTCTACCCCAACGGCATTTCAACCAGCCTGCCCTTCGACGTGCAGCAGGCCTTCGTGCGCACGATTCCCGGCCTGGAGAATGCGCATCTCACGCGGCCGGGCTACGCCATCGAGTACGACTACTTCGATCCGCGGGGCCTTAAGCCCACGCTGGAAACCCGCAGTCTCGGTGGGCTCTGGTTCGCGGGGCAGATCAACGGCACCACCGGTTACGAAGAAGCCGGCGCGCAGGGTCTGATCGCCGGCATCAACGCGGCGCTGGCCGCACGCGGGCTCGAGGCCTGGTCCCCGCGTCGCGACGAGGCTTACTTGGGCGTGCTGGTCGACGACCTGATCACGCGCGGTACCACCGAGCCGTACCGGATGTTCACCAGCCGTGCGGAACACCGGCTGCTGCTCCGTGAAGACAACGCTGACGCACGCCTGACGCCGACGGGCCGGCGGCTCGGCCTCGTCGATGAGCGGCGCTGGCGCGTTTTCAACACCAAGCACGAGGCCATCGCGGCCGAGCGCGAGCGACTCGCCGGCATCGTGATCCAGCCGGCAGACGCCACCGTCCTGGACGGCGCGAAACCGTCACCGCTGAGTCGCGAGCAGCGCGCGCTGGAGCTGCTCAAGCGACCCGACGTGAACTACGCCTGGCTGACCGGGCTTGCAAAGGTCGGTGCGCGAACATCCGGCGCGGACGAATACCCGGAGCTCAGTGCCCAGATCGAGGAGCAGGTGGAAATCGAGGCCCGCTATTCCGGCTACGTGCGCCGCCAGCAGGACGAAATCGAACGCAGCCGGCACACCGACGACGTGATACTGCCGGACGAGCTCGATTACGCTGCCATTCACGGCCTGTCGCACGAGATCCGGCAAAAGCTGTCGCGCCAGCGGCCGGCAACAATCGGCCAGGCGTCCCGCATTCCGGGCGTCACGCCCGTGGCCGTGTCGTTGCTACTGGTGCACCTGCAGAAGCGGCGACGGCGCAAGGCCGCGGGAACGGAAGCGAATGCCGGCACGGCCTGAGTCGTGGCGCGGCTGGCCTTTCGCCATGGCGCTAACGGCTCTCATCGCCGCGGGCTGCAGCCGTCCCGGTGAAGAAGCGGCACTGCCCGTACCGCAGGGCATCGTCGTGGGCGGCACCACGGGCCAGGAACTGGCCGCCGTGCAGGTGCTGCACGCGGCGAACGGCGCGGAACCGGAGACGCTGGACCCGCATCGTGCCACGGGCGTCACCGCGTCGAACGTGCAGCGGGATCTCTACGAGGGACTGGTGACCGAGGCCGCGGACGGCAGGCTGATCCCCGGTGCTGCCGAGAGCTGGACGATCAGCGACGACGGACGGGTGTACACCTTCCGCCTGCGGGCCGATGGCCGCTGGAGCAATGGCGACCCGGTGGTGGCCGAGGACTTTGTCTTCGGCTTCCGGCGCAGCGCCGACCCGGCCACGTTGTCGGAATACTCCGCGATCCTCTACCCGCTGGCTAACGCGGAAGCCGTTGTGAACGGGCAACTGCCGCCCGAGCAGCTCGGTGTGCGGGCCATTGACGAGCGTACGTTGCAAATCAAGCTCCATTCTCCGACGCCGTATTTTCTGGGGCTTCTCACGCACTCCAGCACCTACGCCGTGCACCGTCCGTCGCTCAAGAAGTACGGTCCGCGTTTTGCCCAGCCGCCGAACCTCGTCGGCAATGGCGCCTACCGGCTGGACGAGTGGGTGGTGCAGTCCCACATCCACCTCGTGCGCAATACGCACTACTGGGATAACGCCAATACTACGGTCGACGAGGTCTGGTATTACCCGGTCGAGAACGCCGAGTCGGAGCTCAACCGCTACCGCGCCAACGAGTTCGACCTGACCTACACGCTGCCCAACCGCCAGATCCCCTGGCTGCGAAAGAACCTGCCGAACGAACTGCGCATCGCGCCGTACCTCGGCAGCTACGTGTACGGCTTCAACGTAAGCCAGCCACCATTCAAGGACAACATCCCGCTGCGCAAGGCGCTGTCGATGGCGCTGGACCGCGAGGTAATCGTGAACAAGATCAACGCCGCGGGCGAGATCGCGGCCTACGGCTGGGTGCCGCCGGTGACGGGCTACCAGGGCCAGCAGCCTGACTGGGCGAACTGGACCCAGGAGCAGCGCAACGCCGAGGCCCGCCGCCTCTACGCCGAGGCCGGCTACTCGGCGGAGAAGCCTCTCCACGTGCAGCTGATGCACAACACCGAGGTCAATCACCGGCGCCTCGCCACCGCGATGGCGGCCATGTGGCGCGACGTGCTGGGCGTGGAGACAGAGATCCTGAGCCAGGAGTGGCAGGTGTTCCTGCAGACCCGCAGGGCCAGGATCGATACCCAGGTCTTCCGTATGGGCTGGATCGGCGACTACGACGACCCCTACACCTTCGCCGAGCTCCTCCACTCTGCCCACGGCATCAACGACATGGGGTACAGCAACCCGCGCTACGACGACCTGCTGGCGCGCGCCGCGCGCGAGGCGGACCCCGCTGCAAGGATGGGACTGCTCGAGGAAGCCGAGCGCGTGATGCTGGACGACATGCCCGTGCTGCCCATGTACTTCTACGTGACCAAGCGCGTGGTGAAGCCCTGGGTGGCCGGCTACGAGGACAACATCATGGACCATCACTTAAGCCGCTTCGTGCGCATCCTGAAGCACTGATCCGCCGTGTTTCGCCTCGTCATCCGCCGCCTGCTCGAGTCCATCCCGACGCTGCTCGTGCTGATCGCGCTGACCTTTTTCATGATGCGGATGGCGCCTGGCGGACCATTCGACAGGGAGAAGCGCCTGGCGCCGGAAGTGGAGGCCAACCTGCGCGCGGCCTATTACCTCGACGAGCCGCTGTACCAGCAGTTCGGGCGTTACCTGGGCAACCTGGCGCAGGGCGATTTCGGACCCTCGTTCCAGTACCGCGACCGCACCGTCACCGAACTGATCGCCGGCGGCTTCCCGGTGTCGCTGCGCCTCGGCGGCTTTGCGATGCTGCTCGCTCTCTTCGGCGGCGTGACCTTAGGCAGCATCGCGGCGCTCCGCCAGAACAAACCGACCGACTACGCGACAATGGCCGTCGCGATGACGGGCATCTCCGTGCCCAACTTCGTGATGGCGCCGCTGCTGGTGCTGCTCTTCGCCGTGTACCTGGGCTGGCTGCCGGCGGGCGGCCTCGGGGACGCGGGCTGGCGCAATTTCATCTTGCCGGTGATCACGCTCGCGCTGACTCAGGTGGCCTACATCGCCCGGCTCACCCGCGGCAGCATGATCGAGGTCCTGCGCAGCAACTACATCCGCACTGCCCGCGCCCAGGGCCTGTCCACCCTGACGATACTGCTCCGCCACGCGCTCAAGCCGGCGCTGGTGCCGGTCGTGAGTTACCTCGGCCCCGCCACCGCCGGCCTGATCACGGGCTCGGTCGTCATCGAGCAGATCTTCGGCCTGCCGGGCCTCGGCCGGTACTTCGTTCAGGGCGCGCTGAACCGCGACTACACGCTAGTGCTAGGCATCGTGACCTTCTACGGCGCGCTGATCATTTTCTTCAACTTCCTGGTGGACCTCGTTTACGGCTGGCTGGACCCGAGGTCGCGGGAATGACCTGCATTGCAGGAGCGCCGGAAGCCGCGACCCCCGCGACATCTGTCC
>CAZPNN010000162.1:0-3004 GCA_964587605.1 uncultured Chromatiaceae bacterium | reverse complement strand
ACTCGCAGAACGAGGAAGACGGCATTGTTCTCGAAATCTTCAGGCGCATCGGCATTCAAAGCCGGACCTTAGTCGAGATCGGCGTCGGTAACGGAATTGAGAACAACTCGCTGTTCTGGCTCAAGCAGGGGTGGCGCGGCGCATGGATAGAGGGCGGCGCCGAGAATTCGGACTTCATCAGACGGGCGTTCGCGAATTCGATCGCGCGGGGTGAGATGCACTTTCAGCAGGCGATGGTGTCTGCAGGAAATATCAATGAGCTGATCGCTTCGACGCCATACGCCGGAAGTGAAATTGACCTGCTAAGCATCGATATCGATGGCAACGACTACTATGTCTTCGAACAACTCAAGTCACTGAACGCAAGAGTCGTCGTTATCGAGTACAACGCAAAGTATCCGCCGCCACTTCGCTGGCGGATCCCCTATTCCGCTGATTACGTCTGGGACGGCAGTGACTGGTTTGGCGCTTCACTGCAAAGCCTCTGCGAATTGTTCGAACGCCGGAATTATTCGCTGGTGGGCTGCAATGTAACCGGCTCGAATGCGTTTTTTGTACGCAACGACCTGCTGGGCGACAAATTTCCCTGCATCGGCGAAATCGGGAAGCTCTACCAGCCAGCCCGGTATTTCATGACCGGCGGATTGTTTAATCACCTCGCGGGGGCACCGAAGGTCAGCATCCGGCTCGACGGCGTGTCAGATTGACCCGGGTCAACTGAGTGCCCCTGGAACTCCCGCGGGCCTCAGAACCGGACCCGCAGGCCGGCGCTCATCTCCCACTGCCAGACCATGTCGCCGCTGACGGCGATCAGGCAGCCGCTGCTGACTTCGTCTGACCGGCAAAAGACCGCACTGTCGCCGCCAAGGTAAGAACCGAGTAAACGTCCCTCCAGTCGCAGACCGATACGGGAACTCGGTGCAATCTTGTAACCGCCACCAATACCGAAGGAGAAAAAGGTCTCGCTGTCGAATTCGCTGCTGTCCGGCTCAAATCGGGACGCTCCGACCGTCGCCACGATGAAAGGCCACGCCCGGTCGCCTTCAAAAAGGTAGGTGCCACCCACCTGCAGATAAGAGATATCGAGATCGTCGAGTACCGGCTCGCCCGGCAAGAACAGGCCAGCGTTGGTATCGAGCGAGGTCGACTGCCGGCTCAGGAATACCTCGTACTCCGTATTGAAGGCTGCCGGCCAGTTCACGATCAGCCCGTAGCTGGCGTGATCATCGACATCCACATCCACACCAGTCGCATTGTCTTCGGCATCGAAACTGCCGCCGATGCGATACCCCGCGAATGGCGTGATTTCCAGATGGTAGACGTCGTCCGCAGCGGCGGCCATCAGCGGGCCCATACAGCCAACCACGAATAACAGGACCGTCAGCAGCGCGCTCACTTCTGCTTTTCGCCCAACAACCACTCCTGGTAACCACCGGCGTTGAAGACGCGCGTATAACCCAGCGCCTTCAGGCTTTCCTGGGCCAGTCCCGAGCGATTCCCGCTCCGGCAATAAAGGACGATTTCCCGATCCCGGTTGTCGCCGAACTCCGACCGCCTCTTCTCCACGTCCAGGTGCGGAATGTTCATGGCACCCTCGACGTGCCCGGCGTTGAACTCCTCCACGCTGCGCACGTCGACCAGCAGCGCACCGCGCGCCACCATTGCCATGCCGTCGGCCGCACTGATCACTTGCGCCTGTGCGACGCTGATCCCGGCAAGGGCCAGGCAGATTGCCGCCAGCAGATGACCGGCGATCCATCGGTTGACAGTTTTCATGCGGCTGCGACGCCTGATGGTTGAAAAAAGTCCACTCGCTAGAAAGCGACCGGATAGGTGAACGATTCCGTCATGCGGCCGCCCTGCCTGGCAACCTGGCCGCTCTTCATCACAAACTCGATTTCGTGCAGAACCGAGATGTCTTCGAGCGGGTTGCCCTTTACTGCGATGACGTCCGCGAGCTTGCCCGCCTCCAGCGTACCCGCCTCCGCCGAAATCCCGAAGAGGTCGGCGGTCACAATCGTCGCCGAGCGGATGGCGTCCATCGGCTTCATGCCGAAGCCCACCATGAGGTCGAACTCCTTGGCGTTGGTGCCGTGGGCAAAGGTGCCGGCATCGGTGCCAAAGGCGATTTTCACGCCGGCGGCATAAGCGCGTTCGAAGGCCTTGTACTCGTTCCGCAGCCGCACAGATTCGGGGTTGGGTATCCTGAAGATGGGCGGCGGGTAGCTGGCGGACAGTGTCGGCACGAGAAAGGTGCCGGCCTTCTTCATCATCGCGATGCCCTCGTCGTCCAGCAGGAAGCCGTGCTCGATCGAATCCACTCCTGCGCGAACGGCGTCCTTGATGGCGATCGGTGAATAGGCGTGAGCCGCCGCCTTCAGCCCGACGAGGTGAGCGGTGGAGACGATGGCCTGGATCTCGTCAACGAACAGCTGCGGATCCAGCCCCGTGTTGGAGCCAAAACCGCCTGTCGAGGTGAACTTGATCACGTCGGCGCCGAGCTTGTACTGGAAGCGCACGGCCTTCCGGCACTCCATTGGCCCGTCGCAGGTGGCATCGGACAGGCGCGCGATGTCGTCGCCGCTCCGGTCCATAGGCGTTCCGTCGCCATGCCCGCCAGTGACGGCGACCGAGGAGCCAGAGACCAGTATGCGCGGGCCGATCATCCTGCCGGCGTTGATGGCATTGCGGGCCGCAAATACCGCCTGGTCGTCGGAGCCGAGATCACGCAAGGTCGTGAAACCTGCGGCAAGATTACGGCGCGCGTAAATCATGGCGTTCACCGCGCCCTCGGCGGGCGTCGGCGGCGTGCGGTCACCGCGCTCGGTGCGCCGGCGCGAGAAGCTGGGTTCGTGCTGGAGGTGCACATGAGCGTCCATCAACCCGGGCAGTACGAAGCGGTCCGACAAGTCGATCACCTGGACCGTTGCGCCAGGCGCAGCGGCGGCCACCCCGGTGAGGTAGCCTTTCTCGACGGCGGCGATGCGCTCGTTCTTCACGACAA
>CAZPNN010000161.1:0-8168 GCA_964587605.1 uncultured Chromatiaceae bacterium | reverse complement strand
GGCGGCTCTGCTGACGGTAATGCAATTCAACGCCACCGCGAGAGCCCAGGTGTCGGGCGAGATTCAGGTGTCCGGCGAGATCCAGGCGTCCGGCGAGATCCTGGTCGGGCGTACCGCCATGCCCCTGGTCGCCGTGGCCCCGGTAGCCGACGATTCGGGCCTCGGATCGCCGCCCGCCGGAAATCTCTCGGAGCCCCGGCCGGTCCTGCTGCCTCAGCCCCTTTATCCCCGCGCTGCCCGGGCCGCCCGCCAGGATGGCCGTGTGATGGTGTGCTTCACAGTGGATGAGCGCGGCCGGGTCCACACGCCCGCCGTGCGTGCCTCGACAGATCCGGTATTCAACCAGCCCGTGCTGGACGCCATCAGCGCATCGAAATTTTCGCCCGCACGGATTGGCAAGAAGGCCGTACCGTCCACCGCGTGCCGCACCTTCCGGTTTGAGCTGCGTTGACCTGAATCAGGTGCGATTCACGTGCTCTGTGGTTAAAATACCAGGCGATAAGCCTGTTTCCCCAAATGAAATCACCAGACAGAAGGAATTGCGCGTGAACAAGCCCGAAGTAACCCGGCGTCGCTTTCTGGCCCAGGTGGCCCTGGCAGTACCCGCCGGAGCTGCACTGCTCGACGTCGCTGTGAGTAACACGGCGTTCGCTGAGGACGCCCTCCCGAAGCTTGCGCTGACTGACCCGTCGGCAAAGGCGCTGCTTTATGTTGACGACGCCACCAAGGTGGATACCAAGAATCCGATGGCAGCGCGCTATGCCGCCGGGCAGACGTGCGCCAACTGCGCGCAGATCCAGGGCAAGGACGGCGATGCCTACCGCCCCTGCGGGATCTTCCCCGGCAAGCTCGTTGCCAGCAATGGCTGGTGCAGCGTCTGGGTCAAGAAGGCCTGAGCCCGGATCACCCTTCCGAAAAGACGCGGCGGCCAGTCGGCCCGCCGCGTCTTTTCGGTATTGCCGGGTACAAGAATTCCGGCAAGACCACGTTAATCGTTGACCTCGTGCGGGATCTTGTTGCCCGCGGCTGGCGTGTAGGCACGATCAAGCACGCGCACCACGACTTCGACATCGATCATCCCGGCAAGGACAGTTTTCTCCACCGTGCCGCGGGCGCCACGGAAGTTGTCGTGGCCTCCGCGCGTCGCGTGGCCCATATCCGCGAACTCACCGGCTCCGACGAGCCATCGCTTGCTGAACTCGTGCAGCAGATGCGGCACGTCGATCTGGTGCTCGTGGAAGGCTGGAAGTCGGGGAGTCACCCGCGTCTGGAACTGCGTCGGGCCGCCGCGCCCGCAACCGTGATCGCCGGCGTGGCGCCCGGGATCCTGGCGATCGTCAGCGATGCGCCGCTGGCGGATGAAGCACTCCCGGTTCTGCTGCGGGGGAACGTGCCGGTGATCGCCGACTTCATCCTGGCGTCTGTCGGGCTCGCGTAGGGGTCGCTCTTACCGGGACGGCGCGTTGAAAGTGTCGTCCGGATACAGCGGCAGAGTCGCGAGCGTGCCGCCCGCCGGAATCTCCCCGACGCCTTCAGGCACGATCGCCCAGCAATTCGCCCGCAACAGCGGTGCGATCCGGAACGATTCCTGGCCAGGAAGAAGCTGCACCCGCCGGCGCCCCGTCGCGTCGGTCTCCACATACGCCTTGGCGAAGAAGCACAGTTGATCACGGCCCCGTACCGGGGTCATTGTGATGGCGGGACACTCGCGTTCCGGTGGCATGCCTAGCAGCGCACGCAGCGCCGGTATCACGAAAAAACGCATGCCCACCGCGACCGCCAGCGGATTGCCGGGTAGCCCGAACAGGAGTGTGCCGTCTGGCATCCGCGCGTGGAGGATCGGTTTGCCGGGGCGAATCGCGACCTTGTGAAAGAGGATCTCGCCGCCAAGTTCGCGCACGACCGCCGGAAGCAGGTCAAGCCGTCCGACTGAAACTCCGCCCGTGGTCAGCACGATGTCGACGGTACCGGTGAGCGCGGCCAATTGCGTTCGCAGATCGTCTGCCTGGTCCCTGGCCGTCGCCAGCGTTGTCAGCTCGGTGCCGAGCAGCGGCAGCAGGGCGCGGAGGTAGGGGCCATTGGCATCCCGGATCTGGCCGGGCGCAAGTTCTGCGCCGTGCGTGGCGAGCTCGTTCCCGGTGGTCAGCACGGCAACCCGGGGCGTCGGCGCCGCCTGCACCTCGTCCACGCCGCCAGCCGCGAGCGCCATGACGTGATGGGGCGCGAGGCGCGTGCCGGCGGCCACGATGGGCTGTCCCTGCCTGAAATCCTCCCCGCATTGACGGATGTTCTGCCCGGGCTCCAGGGGCCCGGTGATCAGCACGGCCGCCTGTGTGCCATCGCAGCTGTCGACCCGTGTGACCCGCTCCAGGGGAACGACTGCATCGAAGCCGGGCGGTACCGGGGCGCCGGTGAGGATTTCCCAGGCCATTCCACTTTCGCCAGGTGGCGCTGGATCGCCGGCGGCGATCACTCCCGAGATGGCAATCCGGACCGGCGCTTCGGGCGAGGCGGTGCGGGTTGCGGCAGCGCGCAGGACAAAACCGTCCATGGCCGCATTGGCAAAGCCTGGCACCGAGAGGCGCGCCGTGAGGTCTGCTGCCGTGACCACGCCGGCCGCGGCCGACAGCGGCAGCACCCGGCGGGGGAGTGCCCGGCCGCTGGTCTTGAGGATCCGAAGTGCTTCCGCGTAGGAGATCACCGGGGTATCTTGCCAGACGCCCGCCTGCCGGGTTCGTGGGACCAGTACATGCACACAGACCTGCCGGCCAGCAAGCCGGCCTTGACGACGCCAACCCGCCAGGTTATCGACCGACAGGCTGCGCAGACCGCGGCTCTGCGTTGCCTGTGCTATGCAGCCTGCTCCGAGCTGGTCGCCTCGCCCCACGAGGTGGACCCGCGTCCCGCCCTCCGCGAGCGCGCCGGACTCGGCGAGGCGGTTCCGCACGCCCGGGCACTCGATCCGCTGTTGATCGAGGTCGCCAGCGCGGAGCTTGCGCGGTTACGGTCCGAGTACAGCGGCTTGTTCGAGGTGGGCAGCCAGGGGCCGCCGGCACCGATTCGCGAGGATCTGCAGACCGGCCAGCGCGCCGGGACTCGCGAGGAAGTGGTGCGCTTCTATGATTATTTCGGCTATGTGCTGGATGAGAAGTTCTCGTGGCAGCCGGATCATCTCTCCGTCCAGCTCGAGTTCATGCACTACCTGTGCTTCCGCGAGGCGGAGGCCACCAGTGAATCGGACGCCTTGTCGTTCCAGCTTGCGCAGGCAGATTTTTGTGCCCGGCACCTGGCCGGCTGGGTGCCGCAGCTGGCTGCCAACGTGGACCAGCTTGCCGCTGGTTCGCTGTACGCGCGGGTCGTCGCGGCCGTCCGGGATTTTGTCGCGGCTGATCACGAGTGGCAGATGGCCACGATTGCCGAAGCACACCAGGATGTAAAGCGCGTCTAGCCGGCTTCAGCCACAGGCCCCGGCCTCTCCAGCCGCGCAGGCACATGCTTGTGCCATGGCGTGCCGGCAAGAAAATCACGCTGGCTGCTGTCGGTGAGTTCGTTCGGCGCCACTCCCTTGCGCACCATGCGGCCGTTGGCGTCACGATAGTCCAGGCCCTGGCCGTTCGGCAGCGAGATGTGGCCGGGCTGCAGGGTGTCGGTGATCTCGACAACCACGGCAACGCTCGCGCGGCGGGTGCAGAGGCGAACTTCGTCCCCGTCAGCACAGCCCACTGTTCGCGCGTCCTCGGGGCTGATCCGCAGCGTGCCGAATTTGCCTTTCTTGTACCAACCCGCATCGCGCACGGCGGTGTTGCTCGTGTCGCTGCGGCGCTCGCCGGCCGATAGTACCAATGGATAGTCCGGATCGCGCGCGGGGAGGCCCTGCTCAAGCTTCGCAAGTTCCGGCAGCAATTCCGGAATGTGCAAGTTGATCTTGTGGTGCGGATGGCTCACGGCGTGCCAACTGTCTTCGTAGTTGCTGTCCGCATAGACCACGCCGGAGCGGCCGTCGAGAAGCGCGCGAAACAGCCTTTCGCCGGCGAAGGGCGCGACGCCGCCGAAGCCAGCCCGCGCCGCGGCCTTGCGATTGCCCTGCACGTAGAGTTGAGCAATGCCCCAGAGCGCGGCCGCGGAGTCCATGCCCGCAGGCAAGGTTCGCCCGATAGTTCGATAGAGCAGAACGGGCGCATATTTCATCGTCTTCGGCTGGCGCGCTGCGGCCAGGAAAAACGCCAGCGCAAATGCGGTGTGGCCGAACCGTAGCGCGCGCCGTAGCGGCGCATAGTCCCGCTCGGAAAGTTCGCCCAGCCCCTCCAGGAGGCGCGCATAAATCTCGGCCTCCGGCAGCGTTCCTGGCAGCGGTTCGAACAGCGGCTGGCGCAGGTGGAAAACATTGCGCGGGAATTCCAGGTTGAAGAACGTCGCTTCCGCCTTCTCGAACTGGCTCGCAGCGGGCAACACGTAGTCCGCCTCGCGAGCGGTCTCGGTCATCGCCACGTCAACGACCACGGAGAGCTCCAGCGCGCGCATTGCCTGGCGCATGCGCTGGCTGTCTGCCAGTGAGTGCACGGGATTGCCACTTTGAATCAACATCGCGCGGTAACGCTTCGGGTGATCGGTAAGTATCTCCTCCGGAATGACATTGCAGGGAATCAGGCCGATGATGATCTTGGCATTGGCCACCGGGCTGCGACGGTCCAGGCGCGGGCCGCGTTTCTTGCCACTGTTCGTGCCAGTGCTCGTGTCACCCTTGCTGGCTCTTGAAAGCGAGAACAACGGCACCGGCGCGTTGTTGGTGCCACGACGCCCGTAGTGTCCGGTGAGGAGCCAGATCAGCCGTTCCAGGTAGCTGCCGAGCGTGGAGTGCAGATTCATCTGCAGGCCGAGGTCCTCCAGCACCGAGACGCTGCTGGCCTGTGCGATTCGGCGCGCGACTTCGCGCAGCAGGGCCGCACTCACGCCGCATATTTCCGCGTAGCGGGCCACGGGGATGCTGGCGAGGGTCCCCTCGATGGCCTCAAAGCCTGCGGTGCGCTCCGCAATCCAGGAATTTGCCACCAGGCCGTCCTGCACGAGAATCCCGAGCAGCGCGGCGAGGCACCAGGCATCAGTGCCGGGCCGTATCGCCAGGTGATAGTCCGCCATCTCGGCAGTCTCGCTCCTGCGCGGATCGATGACGATCAGCGCGCGCTGCGGGTCTTTCTGGATGTCGCGGAGGGCGACGCGGGCGCGGGCAAAGCCGTGCGATTGCCAGGGGTTCTTGCCGATGAACACGGCGACCTCGCAATGCTCGAAATCGCCGTGCACGCCGGTGCCGAGCATCTTGCCTTGCACCCAGAATTCCCCGGTTTTCTCCTGCGCCAGCGCATTGGAGCGGAACTGGTTGCCGACGGCCTTCAGGAAACTGTCGGCGTAGGTGCCGCCGAGGTGGTTACCCTGTCCGCCGCCGCCGTAATACAGAATGCTCTCGCCGCCGTATTGGGCCTTGATCGCCTTGAACTTGCCGGCAATTTCGCGAATCGCCACGTCCCAGGTAATCGCCTCGTAGCTCCCGTCCGGGCGACGACGCAGAGGCGAGGTCAGGCGGTCGGCGCCATTCTGGTAGTGATCCATGCGTTGCGATTTCTCGCACACATAGCCGCGCGAGGCCGGGTGCGCGTCATCGCCGCGCACCTTGACGATATGACGCCCACGCTCGCCGCCGAGCTGCACCTCGATGCCGCAATTGATGCTGCACAGGATGCAGGCGGTCTTCTTCCACTCGGGGTACGGTGTGGCCAAGTTCGTCTTATCCGAATAGTGCCACGTGGTCCCCGATGAACTGCCTGACCGAAATCGGGTCGCGACCGAGCAGTTTCCTGAAGGTATCGGTCGTGTGATCGAGGCCGACCTCGGCAATCTCCCGGAATAATTCGCAGACGGCGTTCAGGTGCCACGGTTCGAGGATCTTGCTCATGCGCTCGCGAAACTGATCCATAGGCATCGCCACATACTCAACCTTCTCACCCAGCACTTCTGAGAACCGGTCCGCCACATCATAAAAGGTCAGCACTTCCGGACCGGTGATTTCATAACTTTGACCGGCATGCCCCTTGCCCGTCAGTACCTCGGCACAAACTGCGCCGATATCACGGATGTCCGCCATGCCGGTCGTGCCAGTGCCCATCGGCAGGAAGAACTTGCGCTGCGCCTTGATAGTGGCGGCACTGGCGAGCAGGTTCTGCATGAAAAAGTTTGGCTTGACCATGGTCCAGGCCAGGCCCGACGCACGAATGTATTCTTCCGCCGCCCAGTGGCCCCGGGGAATCGGCGTTTGGGCATCAGCGACGGCCTCCATCGAGGACATCTTCACCAGGTGCTTGACACCGGCCGCAACGGCCAGATCAGTGAACTGCTTTTCGTTCGCCAGCTGAGTCTTGCCGTTCGGCAACGTCAGGAACGCCTTTTCAACACCCTTCAGTGCCCGCCTGACGGTGTCGGCATCGGCAACATCACCAACCACCAGCTCCACGCCGGCGGCTTTCAGATCCACTGCTTTGGCCTCGTTCCGGACCAGCGCCCGCAGACGGGTCCCTTTTTTCAGCAGTTGTCTGGCCGTTTCTCCACCGGTCTTGCCGGTTACACCCGTCAGCAGAATCATGGTTTGTCTCCAGGTTGCCAGTCGCCCGCCGAAACAGAGCGCGTCATTGATGGGCGCGGGCAGCGCTATGCAGCAGCCGCACGTTTTCCCGACGCCAAGATAGCGGCTTTAGTAGAAAAGGAAAACTGCGTGCCGGCCGGCGGATTTCTCCGCAAACAAGCTGGAAACGTTGCTGGTTTGCAGTCCCCGTGGGTGGCAGTCTGAGCGCCAGAATTGCTCCGCTCCTTTTCCCGCATGAGGCACTCCGTGGATTACCTGTATTCGTTGTATGATGCCCTTGTAAGCAGCAACGTGCCGAACGACAAGGCCCGGGCCGTGGTCGATGCGATGGAGCGAGACATGGGCACGACGATTGCAACGAAGTCCGATCTGCAGATTCTCCGGCAGGAACTGACGTCGCTGATATCCGGCCTGGCAACCCGCGAGGAAATGCTCGCCATCAGGTCCGAGATGCGCGAGAACAACGCACTCATCCGCAAGGATATGGAGATACTGTCCACCACGATGACCGTGCGCCTGGGGTCGATGTTGATGCTCGGCCTCGGCCTGCTTTTTGCAGCGCTGAAGCTCACGTAGGGCGCCGCATAAGGTGCCGGTCCTCCGGTTTCGGAAAGCGCAGCGTTACGTCGCGGCCGCGAGTGTCATGACGCCAAGGTAGCGGCTCTCGTCGCCGAGATCGAACTCCATCGAGATACGGCCCGCTCCGCCGGTCACTTCCAGTTGGTATCGCCCGCTGTTCGGTTCGAGCCTGTCGATCTTGAATTCACCGAAAGTATCCGTCGTCGACCGCGCTACCTCATTGCCATTGTGTTTCAGCACGACGTCAGCGCCTTCGGCACACTCTTCGACACCATTGACGATAGCCGCCACGGATCCGCCGACCAGGCACCTGGTCATCAAATGCAGGTTCTTGTAATACACGCGGGGCTTCGTCCCCAGTTCCGGCTGCAGGACGTCCAGCCCCTCCGTGTCTTTAATCCGCTGCATTTCCTGATCTTCGACCTTGACTGACCTGAACACATCGGTCGGGCAGCATTGCTCTGCCCGGGTCTTCGTCCATCCCGCATCGAGCAGGTGCGCATCGAAAATCCATGCCTGCGGAATCTGCTTTTCCTCGTTCCAGGAAATCGCACCGTACGGGCAGGCACCCACGATGGCTTTCTGCCCCCTGGATTTTTCCGGATCGATGATGACGATACCGTCTGCACGTTTCGTAATGGCGCCGCCTTTTGCGGTTTTCATACAGGGGGCGTCGTCGCAGTGATTGCACATCACGGGCATGAAGTGCGCTTCGACAATGGGATAGCTGCCACGCTCCTTGCGCTCGATCTCGATCCAGTTATGCCCCTGGGTTGGCTGCGGCGCTGCGTAACCGGGGAAGTCGTTACCGATATGTTCATCCTTGTTAGCCAGGAAGCAGATACGGCAGTTATCACATCGCGCAACATCGATGATCATGTTCCATTTCCTGGTCATCACGCTGCCTCCACCGGCTTCCAGGTATCCACGCCGGTCCACTTTTCAAACTGAATCAGCG
>CAZPNN010000160.1:0-4667 GCA_964587605.1 uncultured Chromatiaceae bacterium | reverse complement strand
GCTTGCTGGCCCTGACTGGTTTTCGTCGTACCAAAACCCGGTAACCGGCCGGCAGGCGCTCAATCTTCCGCGGATTCCCGCAAGGTTTGGCGAAGCAGACTGAGGACTGCATTATCCTTGTCCCGACCGGCCTCCTCTTTGGTCCGAATCAGGGCGGCCAGACCCAGCACCATAACCGCGATGCCCCCGACGCGAATGTCGACGGCGTCGGGCAGCAGATCCTCATACCGCCGTCCACGGCCGATTTTCCCCAATACGTCTACCGGCCCGCAGCGAGTCAGCAACAAGTGGTGGCCATCCCCGGCCAGGGCGGAGAGTTCGGGGCGCAGATCGCGTCCGCCTGGATCTCGATAGTGCGCCTCAAGTTCATTTAGCGCAGCCACAAGGCGCGCCAGATTTTCCGGCGAGCGGGCGTGAACGACGTCCAGATCGAATGTGGCAAGCGGTGCGCCGTTGAGCACGGCGGCCACGCCACCGACGACAACAAATTCGACGCCGTGCTTCGCCAGTATCTCCAGGGCGTCCCTGAACTTAGGGGCTGCGACCATCACGTAGCTCCATCGCGCTGTCGACAAAGCCTTGCAGGACAGCCAGCCGCTCTTCCGGACTGAGACCAAGCATCCAGCGAATCAGGGACCCGTCGCCGTCGTCCTGTATCGGGGCTTTCCGCGAAGTAAGTTCCAGATCGTCCATGCGTCAAGTATAGGACCAATGGGGCGTCGCGCTGTACATCGATGCAGCGAGTCGCCTGGTCAGCATCGAGATCAAAGTCTAGTCCGCTTCCGCGCGGCGTTTGCTTTCCCAGAACCGGTACATGAACGCACCGAAGACGGTGGTCGTGGTGTCATCGGTGAATAGCGGGCTGTCGTCGTTCTTCGCGCCGTTGTAGAAACCCTGCCGGATTCCGCCCCAGAGCTCGAGGCGCTTCGCCACTGGCCAGCGCAGCGACAGCGCGATCTCAGTGCCGAGATAACCACCTTCCGCTGCAAAGGCGGCGCGTTGGCCCGTTGCGAATGCAGGCGTGACTTCGTAGTAGTAATCCATGTAGCCGTCGCTCGCGAAGGAGGGCGTGATGCGCAGCTTGAGCTGCTGCCGCTCCCTGCCAAAGTCGCGCGTGAACTTCAGCTCGGGCGCAAACACCAGCCCCTCGAATGAGGGATCAAGGCCATCCCACGAGAACGCGCCACGCACCGGCAACGCGAGGAACGCGTCGGCAGCGAGCCACCCGCGATCCACAAACTTCAGTTCCAGTTCGGGACCCACCTCCAGCAACAGGTCGAGGTCGGGCATGCCTAAGCGTGCGGCAATGTCGTCGCTGTCGGAGCCGAAGATCAGGTCGAAGTCGATGTCGAGCTTGATCCGGTCTGTGCGAAACACCCGGCCGCGCATCGGTGAATCGGTGTCGTCACCCAGCCGGAAAAAGGTGCCGCGGTACACCGGGAACGGCAGTGGTATGAAATCCCGCTGTGTATCTTCAGACGCCGGGTAGGACGGCCCGTAGCGCCCGAACGCCGCGATGTTCATCTCCCAGAGCGCATCGGTTGCCGGGTCTTCGCTCGCTGCCGCCGATATCGGGATGCCCCCACAAAGCAGCACGCCCAGTAACCCGCAGGCCCGGAACCTGAAGAACGTGTTGTTGCTGCCCTTCACCATCTGTCTTGCAGGCTGTCAGATCATCAGCACACTGGCAAGCCAGCCGCACGGTAAGATCCGGTCGAGTTCATTCCCTGTTTGTCGTTCATGGCAAGAAATCTGCATGTCATCGTTGTCGGCGCCGGGCTAGGCGGGCTGACCGCCACGCTGGCCATGCAAAGGGCCGGGTTCCGGGTCTCCGTGTTCGATCAGGTTGCGGAGTTGGGCGAAGTGGGTGCCGGCGTCACCATCACGCCCAACGGCAGCCACGTGCTCGATCACCTGCTCGGTGCCGAGGTGATGAGCCGCGTCGCACGTGTGCCCGCCGCTGGCGCCATCAAGCACTACCAGACCGGTGCCGTAATTATGGAGACCAACAGCGGCAATCGACTGATGGAAGAGTACGGCGCGGCCTATTGGCAGGCGCACCGGGCCGACCTGCACGGCGCGCTGGCGGATGCCGTGCGGGCGATGGATCCCGATTGCATCCATGTCGGGTGCAGCTTTTCGGGCCTTGCCGAGACCCACGATGGCATCACCGCCATATTCCACGACGGCCGCCGCGCAACCGGCGACATTCTGATCGGCTGCGACGGCGTTCGCTCTTCGGTGCGCCAGGCGCTGTGGGGCGCCGAGCAGGTGACCTTCACCGGCTACATCGCCTGGCGTGGCCTGGTGCCGATGGATCAGCTCGCGCCGGCGATGGTAGTGCCTGACTCGGCGGCGTTTGCCGGGCCGTCGCGCACTTTTGCGCGCTACAAGGTTCGGGGCGGCACGCTGGTCAATTACGTTGCCTTTTCCAGGCGCGAGCAGTGGGCCGAGGAAGGCTGGTCCGTCCCCTCGGAAATTTCCGACCTGCAGGGGGAGTTCAGCGACTTTGCCCCGGAAGTGCAGGCGATCATCGCCGCCACGCCACCGGAGCGCTGCTTCAAGTGGGGTCTGTTCGACCGCGAGCCCCTGCCGCAATGGACCCGCGGGCGGGCCACGCTGCTCGGCGACGCCGCCCACCCGATGACCCCCTTCCTGGCCCAGGGTGCCGTGATGGCCATCGAGGACGGCATGGTGCTCGCGCGGGCGCTCGAGGCAGGCACTGACTGGCGGGAGGGCCTGGCCCGTTACGAAGCAGCGCGGCGCGAGCGCGGCAGCTTCGTAATGCGCGAATCCCACGTTAACGCACGCCGCATGTACTCGCCCGATCCGGACCAGTACACCACCTCGTCGCACAAGAGCGCCGAGACCCTCGGGTTATACGCCTACAATCCGGTGACCGTGCCGGTCTAGAAGGGGAGAGTCGAGATGTTTGAGGTGAAGTTCGCGCCAGTCCTGCTACTGACCCTGTCCCTTGCCCTCACTGCCTGCACCCAGGAACAGCAGAACAAGTTCGGCCGCGGCGTCCAGAACTGGACCGGGACGGACGGGGTGCTGGATGTCTACGCTGGCGAGAAGCTCGCCATGCGGTTCATCGAGATCGACAAGATGAGTACCGGCATCGGCACCTCGGACGACGAGGCCCGCTCCTACCGCTACGGCTACGGCGTCGTGGACGAGAATTTCAACTGGGCGAAGGATCCGGGCGAGAACAAGGTGTACTTCGAGATCAGCGACTACTCGACCAGCTACGTGTTTTACGAGAACTACCGGAACTGAATCGCCCGCCGAAAAAGGGGATGAAAAAGGGGAAATGAGGCATGTCCCCTTTTTCGATTATTTCGGCCTTGTAAACCAGAGAGTTAGCAGTCCTGCGACGCCGGCCGCCCAGCCCACCCAGTTGGGCGGCGTGTCGAGCCCCAGCCACACGGCGGAACTCACCAGCAGAGCCGCTCCTGCGGTGGCCCCGTGCCGGGCCCGACGCGTCGCCAGCGTCTCGTCCTGCCCGGTCAGAACGGGGTTCCGGGCCAGTCCCTGGGCACTGCCTTCCAGGGCGCCGTCCACCAACTTTCGGGCCACCTGGGGCAGTTTCTCGAGCGCGTAGCGCAGGTCGGGCCAGTCCCGGCGCAGCTGCCGGAGGGTTCCCTTCGGGCCGGTCTGCTCGAGCATCCAGGCCTTCAGCACCGGCTTGCCGGTCTGCCAGATGTCGAGATCGGGATACAGAACCCGGCCGAGGCCCTCGATCTGTACCAGCGTCTTCTGCAACAGGATCAGCTGGGGCTGCACCTCCATGTTGAAGCGGCGGGCCACCGAAATCAGCTGCAACAGGACCTGGCCGAAGGAAATCTCCTTCAGCGGCTTGCTGAAGATCGGCTCGCACACCGTGCGCACGGCGGACTCCAGTTCATCGACCCGTGTCCCCGCTGGCACCCAGCCGGAGTCGACGTGCAGCTTGGCCACCCGGTAGTAGTCCCGGTCGAAGAATGCCAGGAAGTTTTCTGCCAGGTAACGCCGGTCGCGCTCGTCCAGGCTGCCGACGATGCCGAAGTCCACCGCGCAGTAGCGCGGGTTTTCCGGGTTGCTGGCATCCACGAAGATGTTGCCCGGGTGCATGTCGGCGTGAAAGAAATTGTCGCGGAACACCTGGGTAAAAAAGATTTCCACGCCGTTCGCCGCAAGTTTCGGGATATTGACCTTCGCGGCTCTCAGTGCCGCCATGTCGTCGACCGGGATACCGCGGATGCGCTCCATCACCATCACGCTGGCGCGGCAGTACTCGAAGTACACCTTCGGCACGTAGATCAGGGGTGAGCCCTGCCAGTTGCGACGAAGCTGCGTGGCGTTGGCGGCCTCACGCAGGAGGTCGAGCTCATTGAGGATGGTTTTCTCGTACTCGGCGACCACTTCAACCGGCCGCAGGCGGCGCGCCTCCGGCCACCAGCGAAAGGCGAGTCGCGCCAGGGTGTACATCACCTCGAGGTCCTGCTCGATGAGCTCCTGCACCCGCGGCCGAAGCACCTTTACCACCACGGCCTCACCCGAATGCAGACGGGCTGCGTGCACCTGGGCTATGGAGGCCGCGGCAAGTGCATCGCGGTCAAAGCTCGCGAAGAGACTTTCGGCAGGCTGGCCGAAGCTGCGCTCCACCTCGGCCAGGGCTTGCTCCC
>CAZPNN010000159.1:0-6201 GCA_964587605.1 uncultured Chromatiaceae bacterium | reverse complement strand
CAACCTGGTGGCCGGAGCCGACCTGGCCAGTGTGCTGACGGGCGGCGTCCGGGGCCGGCTGCTTGATGCTCCTCCCGACTCCGGTTCACTCGGGCTGGGCGACGGGCTGCTGGTCCGCACGGGCACCGGCGACATCCGGCTCGTCGCGGCCAATGACCTGATCTTTGGTGGCTCGACCACCGCGGTCTACACGGCGGGCGTGGCCGCGCGGCAGGCGGTCAACGTCGGGACCTTCCGGGCTAACTGGTCCCGGGACGGCGGCGACATCAGCCTCGCGGCCGGCCGGGATATCAATGCCATCTTGCCGAGCCAGGTGCTGAGCGGCTGGAATGTGCGCAACCCCGGGTCTGGTGGCCGCGCTCAGTGGGCGAACGACTACGGCCGATTCCGACAGGGTGTGGCCGCGCTGGCCGGCGGGGTGCTTGACGTCACAGCCGGCCGGGACATCCGGAACCTCTCGGCGACCGTGGCCACCACCAGCGGCGATGTGCCGACCGTGCCCGGCACCTTCGATACCTGGGGTGGCGGCAGCCTTAACGTGACAGCCGGCCGCGACCTGCTGGGGGGCACGTATTCGATCTGGCAAGGTGACGGCAACCTCGTGGCAGGCCGCTCCGTGGGCCTCGGCACGACGGCCGACTTGTCGGAACTGGGCGCGACGCTCGCTGCTGGTGCCGGAACCTTCTCGGTCGCGGCGCGGAAGGACCTCGATATCGGCGCCATCGTGAATCCAACGGTCATCCCGTCGGTCAATCCGTCGGCTGTCTACTTCTACACCTACCAGCCCGACGACGCGCTTTTGCTCACGGCCATTGGCGGCCGCCTGCGGCTGCTCAACGATATCGACGCCTTTGCACTGAACGTCGGCGGCGACTTTGCCAGCCTCATCACCGCCTTTGGGGTTGCCGCGCCCACCTTTCGTGCGCGCGCCGCCAGCGGGGACTTTGAACTGGTTCGCGAAGTCCGCCTGCTGCCGTCGCCGCAGGGGCAGGCCGAGATCATCGCCGCCGGGTCTGTGCTCACTTCGGACCGCAGTGTGCCGTTGCTGATGTCAGATTCGGATCCGGCCACGTTGCCGACGGCAGCCCGGCCCGCCGGCGCCGGCGAACTCCTGGCAGCCGTTTCGCTGCCATCCGACGCCGCCATTCACGCTGGCGACGAGCAACCGGCCCTGCTCATAGCCGCCGCGGGTGACATCCTCGGCGGCGCCTGGCAGTTTGCCAAACAGTTCCGGGCCATTGCAGGCAGGGACATCCGTGACCTGTCGCTGTCGGGTCAGAACACCAGCGCGAACCAGATCAGCCTGATCCAGGCCGGGCGCGATATCGATCTCAATGCCAGGGACAACCCGCGCAACTCGTCTGGCAACCGGATCGAGCTCGGCGGTCCGGGCCGGCTCCAGGTGCTCGCTGGACGCAACTTAAGCCTCGGGTTTTCCCGGGGTATCACGACGGTTGGCAACACGGCGAATCCGCAGTTGCCCGCTGGCGGTGCCGCGCTGGACGTCTGGGTCGGGTTGGGCGGTGAGCCGGACTACGCGGGCTTCAACTCCCGGTACTGGGACGAGCAGTACAGCGAGGAATTCGTCCGGTACCTGGACGGTCCCGACGAGGGCATGAGCCTGATCGAGTACGTGGGCGTAGTTACCGAACGCACCGACCTCACACCCGACAGCGTGTGGGCCGCCTACGCCGGACTCGACCCGGCAGACCAGCAGACCTACCTCGACACGCTGGAACCTGACCAGCAGATCACGTTCACGAGCTTCGTAAACCTGGTGGACTCGCTCGTCGCCTACACGAACACCGCCACTGGCCGCACGGACCTGACACCGACTACCGCAGTCGCCGACTACCAATTGCTGGATACAGAGAAGCAGCGGCCGTTGATCCAGGAATTCTTCTTCCGCGAGCTGCGGGACTCGGGCCGGCTCGCGAACCTCCCGCGGGGCGATTTCGGGTTCGACCGTGGCCAGTCCGCGGTGGAAACCTTGTTCCCGGATGAGGAGCCGTTTGCCGGCGACCTGAGCCTGCTCTTCAGCCGCCTCTACACGCTGGCTGGCGGCGACATCAGTCTGCTGGCTCCCGGTGGTCTGCTCAATGTCGGCCTCGCCCAGCCCCCGGCCAACCTGCCCGTGACCAAGCAGCCCTCCGACCTCGGCATCGTGGCCCAGGGACCGGGCCGGGTGCAGGTGTTCTCGGACGGCGATGTACTCGTGAACCAGTCGCGGATATTTACGCTGGCGGGCGGCGACATCCTGATCTGGTCGAGCAACGGGGACATCGATGCCGGTCGTGGCTCCAAGTCGTCGATCTCGGCGCCCCCGCCCGTGGTTCGGGTGGATCCCAATGGCCAGGTGACTGTGGAATTCTCCGACGCCATCGCCGGCAGCGGCATTCGCGGCATCCTGACCAGCGAGGATATCGAGCCTGGAGACGTGGACCTCATCGCACCCACCGGCACGGTCAACGCCGGTGACGCGGGCATCGGAGCGGCCGGTAACCTGAACATCGCGGCACCCCAGGTCGTTGGTCTGGACAACATCCAGGTCGGCGGCATCTCTGCGGGCGTACCGACGGATTCGGGTGCGGCTGCCGGTCTGACTGGCGTATCGAGCTTAAGTTCGAGCGTGGCGAGCGCCGCTGAGGCTGCCACCGTTGCGGATGCTTCCGGCGATCCGAACGCCTCGCTCGCCGATGAGGCGCTGGGTTGGCTCGACGTCTTCATCGAAGGCTTCGGCGACGAGGACGACGAAGACGAAGAAGAGCGCCGGCGCCGCGGCCAGTAGCTCCCGCTCGGACGGCTTGCCGTCCGTCACAGGATCGTAACGTTCCTGTCACGTGGCGATCTTAATGTCCTGTTGCAATTCGTGTCCCCCTGGCGACGATTCCCGGAGAGCCCTTTGATTCGCCGACTGTCCATAGCCCTGATCTTCGCGCTGGTCCTGCCGCACACCGCCTATGCCTGGTGGGATGCTGACTGGGCATTCCGCAAGCCGCTGACTCTGGATGCCACGGCGGCCGGTGCCGCGACTGGCGCCAGCATCGAGGACAACGCCGTGCTGATCCGGCTGCATGTGGGCAATTTTGGCTACTTCAGCGATGCCAAGCCGGACGGTGCCGACATTCGTTTCATTGCGGGCGACGACAAGACGCCTCTGGCGTTTCATATCGAGTCATGGGATGCGGCGGGCGGCATGGCCTTTATATGGGTGAAGGTGCCGGTTCTGGCCCCCGCTACCAGCGACACGATCTACATGTATTACGGGAATCCGAATGCCACTGCAGCTTCGGATTCGGGTGCCAGCTACGACGTGAATCAGGTGCTGGCTTACCACTTTGCGAGCGTGCCGGGGCAGGATGCCACCAGCTACGCCAATCAGCCGACCGAATCCACGGCGGCAGCAAATCCAGCGTCCGTCATCGGCGCCGGGGTGCGCCTCAGCGGCGCCGAGAGCGTCAGGCTTGCCGGTTCATCGACGGTGCGCCTGTTGCCTGATCGCGGGCTCACGATCTCGGCCTGGGTGAATATTCCGGACTCACCGCAGGACGACGCCGTGCTCGTCGAGCTGGCCGATCCTGCCGGGCCTTACATCCGCGTGGGAATCGCCGGTCTCGCACCCTATGTTCGCGTCAATGATGGCGTGGCCGCGGTTGAGACCGAGCGGGCCGCGTCGCTGCTGCCAGGCAGCTGGGGTCTCGTTACGGCAGTGATCAGCACCAACAGGGTTGCCTTGTACCTGGACGGTCGCGAGGTTTCGGGAATCGACTCCCAGTTTGCGGAGATAGGAGGCACGCTGACCGTAGGCGCCAGCGCTGCCGGCGACAGCTTTCTGACGGGGCAGCTGGACGAACTGACCATTGCGAACACCGCGCGCTCCGCCGATTGGATCAAGGCCCAGTTCGCGAACCAGGGGCAGGACGAGAAGCTGGTCCGCTACGGCGAGGACACGGCCAGGGAGTCGGGTGACGAGCCTTCGTACTTCCTGATCACCCTCCAGAACGTCACTCTCGATGGCTGGATCGTCATCGGGGTTCTGGGCCTGATGTTCATTGCCAGCTGGATCATCATGATCACCAAGGTGCTGACGATCCGCAGGGTCCGCACAGACAACCGGGCCTTCCTGGCGGATTTCCACAGGACCAGCACTGGCAACCTCGCCAGCCTTGATGCCGACGATGATCCGGAAACTGAGGAGCACGACGTCCTTCAGGCGCTCTCCGGCGCGCACGATCACTACCAGAGTTCGACGATCTATCATGTCTACCACGCAGGCATCCGCCAGGTGCAACAGCGCTTCGCCTCCAGTGCCGGGGCGGCCCGCGCCGAAACGCTGAGCCCGCAGGCCCTCGACGCCATCCGCGCCACGATCGACGCCACGAATGTTCGCGAGACCCAGAAGCTCAACAGCCAGATGGTGCTGCTGACCCTGGCCATCGCGGGTGGTCCGTTCCTCGGGCTGCTCGGCACGGTGTTGGGCGTAATGATCACGTTCGCGGTCATCGCCGCCACGGGCGACGTGAACGTGAACTCCATTGCCCCCGGTATCGCCGCCGCTCTCGTCGCCACGGTGGCCGGCCTGGCCGTCGCCATCCCTGCGCTCTTTGGCTACAACTGGCTGGCAGCCCAGATCAAGGAAATCGTGGCGGACAACCGCGTCTTTATCGACGAGTTCGTCACCAGGCTCGCTGAGCGCTATAGCTGAGAGATGCACGATGGCCGAGATCCAGGAAGACGGTGAACTGTACGACGAGGTCAATGTCGTGCCGATGCTTGACCTCGCCTATGTGCTGCTGGTGATTTTCATCATCCTGACGACAGCAACGGTCCAGGGCATCAAGGTGGATTTGCCAAAGGCGAGCGCCGCGCCGAGCCTGGCCGAACCGAAGACCAAGGCGGTGTCGATCACGGGTGATGGCACGATCTACCTCGATACCTACCCGGTGAGCCTGTCCGAACTGGAAACGCTATTGCGCCAGTATCGCGCGGCCGATCCTGACCTGCCAGTCATTGTGAAGGCCGACTCGACGATCCAGTACCAGCGGGTGGTGGATGTGCTCGATCTGCTTGGCCGGCTTGAAATCACCCAGCTTGGCCTCGTGACCCAGCGGGTCGTGAAGTAGCCGATCATGGCAGACGGCGGCAGAAACACGAGCCTCGGACGGCAGGCCTTAAGGAAGCGGAACAGCAAACTGCGCGGTTACCTGCCAATCGTCGGCATTTCGCTGGCGGTAGTCGCGGTCGTCGGGGCGGTTGTCTGGCTCATCGTCAGTAATATGGGCGACTCGGGCAAGCCGACCAAGAAGCTGATCCAGCAGGTGCAGATCATCCGGCCGCCTCCGCCGGCCGAGGCTCCGCCGCCCCCCCCGCCGGAGGAGGTCGATGTCGCCGAGCCTGAGGAGCCCGAACCCGAGGTGGCCGAGGCAGACCAGCCCCCCGCGGGTGACCAGCTGGGCCTGGACGCGGAGGGCGTTGCCGGCGCCGATGGTTTCGGGTTGCTGGGGCGCAAGGGTGGCCGCGACCTGCTGGGCGCCGGCAGCGGTGACCAGTACAACTGGTACGGCCAGATTCTGAAGGGTGACCTCCTCGACAAGCTGGCCGAGATTCGTGATATCCGGCGCGATCGTTATTCAGTCGAGGTTCGGCTGTGGCTGTCCCGCGATGGTCAGATCCAGCGATTCAAGGTCATCAATTCGACCGGCGACGAACAACTCGATCGGGATCTCGTAGCGGCCCTGGAGTCACTCGACCGCGTGTCCGAGATGCCGCCCGACGGACTGCCCCAGCCGGTGCGGATGCGCATTGTCAGCCGTATCTGATTTCAATTCCCACTACCCATACCCGGATTCCACATGGCCTTAAGAACTTCAATCATCACGTGCTCTGCAATCCTGCTCGCGACGGCCAGTCTGAATGCCTTTGCGCAGGGCACTGCCGCTTCCGACATGGCCGTTCTCCGTAACACCGTCGTCAATCTCCTGGAGGCGATGGTCAAGCAGGGGCTGATCTCGAAGGAGTCTGCCGAGAAGCTGGTCGCTGATGCGCAGGCGAAAGCCAATGCCGAGGTAGCGGCACAGGCGGCCGGGGAGGCCGTCAGCCCGGGTGACGTCCGTGTCACTTACGTACCGCAGGTTGTGCAGGACCAGATCACGGCGCAGGTGAAACAGGACGTGCAGGCAAGCGTTGTGGCCGACGTTAAAA
>CAZPNN010000158.1:0-5107 GCA_964587605.1 uncultured Chromatiaceae bacterium | reverse complement strand
TCAGCAACGACTCACTTGCCGAGCGTGTCCAGCGCCTTCTGGAAGCGGTTGGCGTGCGAGCGCTCGGCCTTGGCCAGCGTCTCGAACCAGTCCGCCACCTCCCTGAACCCCTCGTCGCGCGCGGCCTTGGCCATGCCCGGGTACATGTCGGTGTACTCGTGGGTTTCACCGGCAATCGCGGCTTTGAGGTTATCGGCCGTCGGGCCGATGGGCAGGCCGGTGGCGGGATCACCCACCTCCTTCAGGTAGTCCAGGTGCCCGTGCGCGTGACCGGTCTCACCTTCCGCCGTGGAGCGAAAGACCGCCGCCACGTCGTTGAACCCCTCCACGTCCGCCTTCGCCGCGAAATACAGGTACCGGCGATTCGCCTGGGACTCGCCCGCGAATGCCGCCTTCAGATTGCCTTCCGTCTTGCTGCCCTTGAGAGCCACTTGAATTCTCCTTGTGGTGTTTAGACTTGGTCTAAATATTAGAAAGCCGACCCCGAGGCTGTCAACCTTCGGGGCCGCTGCCGCCCAAGTTTGACCACTCTGCTGCCCTGTGCAAATCTCGCTCACCGTAAATTGCTGGCAACCGTAAACAGAATGAACACACCGCGCCGCAAACCGCCCGCCAAGGCCATAGACCTGGAAAAGAGCCTGGCGGAGCTCGAAGCCATCGTTGAACAACTCGAATCCGGCGAACTGCCCCTGGACAAGTCCCTGAAGGAGTTCGAGCGTGGCGTGCGCTTGAGCCGTGAGTGCCAGGGCGCGCTGAAAGAAGCAGAGCAGCGCGTACAGGTCCTGATGGGCGGCGACCTCCAGGACTTTGCTGGCGCCGGGGATGAACAGGGCGACGACGAAGAGAACAGCGACAAACCGTAGGCCTGCCAGATACTTGCGGCAGAACTGTCGGCTCGGCCAGGCCCAGGCCGGGGGATGTCCGCACTGAAAAGCCATCTCACGAAGGAGTCTATGCAATGCAGGCCAGCAGCGACCGGATCCTGACCACGCACGTCGGCAGCCTGCCACGAAGCCAGGCGGTCGTCGACGTCGTATTCGGGCGCGAGCGCGGCACCGAAACAGACCGCAATGCCGGTGATTCGACCATCGCAACCGCCGTCGCGGAAATTGTGCGCCGCCAGACCGAGGTCGGCATCGACGTCGTCAGTGACGGCGAACTCAGCAAGATCAGTTACGCGACCTATATCAAGGATCGCCTGACCGGCTTCGGTGGCGAGTCCTACCGTGAACCGGCGCAGGATCTGCTGGATTATCCCGGCGTGCTGCGTCGTCGCCACGAGTCCGGGACTCGCTCCGAGGCGAGTCCGCCGCGTTGTATTGCCGCGGTGGGTGTCAAGGACATGCGGCCGCTGGAAACAGATCTTGCCAACCTGCGCCGCGCGATAGACGAGTTCCGGCCGGTCGAGGCGTTCATGAACGCGGCTGCACCGGGTGTCGTGGCGTTGTTTCAGCCAAATGACTTTTACCCGAGCCACGAGAAGTATGTTGAGGCACTCGGCGAAGCGATGCGCGCCGAGTACGAGGGGATCGTCGCCGCCGGCTTCCTGTTACAGATCGATTCGCCCGACATAGGCATGGGGCGGCACACGATCTTTCGCAACAAGAGCGACGACGAATACCTGCGGCTCGCCAACCTGCATGTCGAGGTGCTGAATCACGCCTTGCGGAATATCGATTCCGACCGCGTGCGTCTGCACGTCTGCTGGGGGAACTACGAAGGGCCGCATCACCGCGATGCGCCCATGGAGCTCGTGCTGCCGATCGCACTGAAGGCCGATGCCCAGGCACTGTTGTTCGAATCGTCGAATCCGCGGCACGCGCACGAATGGACGGTATTTCGGGATACGCGGATTCCAGACGACAAGATCCTCGTTCCGGGGACAATCGATTCGACGACGAATTTCATCGAACACCCGAAACTGGTTGCCGAGCGGATCTGCCGGTTTGCCGATATCGTCGGCCGTGAGCGCGTCATCGCCGGCACCGACTGCGGCTTCGGCACGTTCGCCGATCACGGCGCCGTCGACGCCGACGTCGTCTTTGCGAAACTCGGCGCGCTCGCGGAAGGCGCGCGGATTGCGTCCGATCGACTGTGGGCGCGTTAGACGATCGCGCTCATCATCTGAGTCGTGAAATCCAGGAACAGACCGTCCGGGCGGCCTTCGAAATACCTGCGGGTTGCCAGGGCATGACTGAAATAGACTGTCTTGCTGAAGCCTATATCGCGCAGCGTCTGCTGCAGGTCGGTCGGCCCGAACTGGCATAGCCACGGTTCGCCGTGGCGCTTCACGTATTCCGTAATCGACCGCATGGCCTTGCGTTCGGTATCGTTGAGTTCCGAATCGTCCATGACGAAATCGAAGACCAGCTGGCTCTGCGACGGTAGTCCGCCGACATACCTGAAAATATCGAGCGCCGAATCCCGGCTCAGGTAGTAGGAAACACCAAGCCACGAGAAGAATGTTGGCGCGTCTTTATCGAAACCGCCGGCGACCAGCCGCTCGGCCAGCGAATCCCTCTCGAAATCAGCCGCGACATGCTGCAGATTATCGCGTATCTGCACCCCGGCACCACGCAGTTTCTCGAGCTTCCAGCGCTGCGTGTCAGGGTGATCGACTTCGAACGTCCTGACACGCTGCGCCGGGTGGCCACTGCGATACGGCGACGTGTCCAGTCCGGCACCGAGGACTACGTACTGGGTAACGCCACGGCTGATCGCGGCTGCGAGTTCGTCTTCGGCATAGCGGCTGCGCATGACGATCAGTGCGCGGGCCTTGATCAGTGGCGGACTGGCGAGGCGGTCGCGGTCTGCGGCTATCCTGGCGTCGACGCCTGCGCCGAGCAGCGTCGCGGCCAACGGGTCGTCCAGCACCTTCGGTTCGCCATCGACGGACATATGAACCGCCCGGAGGTACGCCGAACCTTCGGCCATATAACTGTGTTTGCCAGTTTCCAATCCAGCCTCCCCCAGCGTTGCGAGATATTAACTCACCGCGGACCGGACCGCTGCAACGAAGCCCGGATTGGCAAGAGGCTCTCAGGAAGCCGGGGGTGCGGACTCTGGCGGGGTGCTGGCGCCCTGCAAACGACGGATCATCGTCCGCAGAAAGACCTTGTTGAAACGCAGCTGGCACTCGGTGGAGACCTGCTCAAGCATCGTGGAACTCACCGACAGCACCGTTACCGACTCCTTGGCGCGAAAGCTCGCCGTGCTCCGGCTACCGGAAATGTAGCCCGTCTCGCCGAAGCAGTCGCCTTCGCGCAGGTTACCCAGTGCCTTGCCGGTGCTTTCCACGGCCACTCCACCAGTGACGATAACGTAGAAACGATCGTCGGCCGTGCCTTCCCGCACGATTTCGTCAGTCGCCGAGTACTCCCGCCATTCGCTCGCACGGAGCAGTTCGCGGATCTCCGTTTGCGAGAAGTCGTGGAAGAAGGACAGGCGGCGCAGGACGTCGAAATGCTCCTGCCGGTCGATACCGTCCCACTGGCCCTTGAGTTGATGGTAAACGCGCGTCAGGCGAGCGCCGAAATCCGTGCCATTGGTGAAGCGGTTCGCGGGATCCTTCTGGAGAGCGATGGCGACGATCTCCTCGAGCTCTTCCGGCGCTCCGAGGCGCAGTGTATGAATGGGTGGCGGAGTCGAGTAAACGATCTGGTTGAGCAGCTTGGAAAGGGAACTGGCGCGGAACGGCCGGAAGCCCGTGAGCAGCTCGTACATCACGGCGCCAAGCGAGTACAGGTCTGACGCGGTCGTCAGATCATTGCCCTGCACCTGCTCAGGCGACATGTAACTCGGAGATCCGGCGATACCCTCGATTTGGGAAATGCCGGAATCCCGGAGGATCGCAATGCCGAAGTCAATGATCCGCACATCATTATCGTTCGTCAGCATGATATTGCTGGGCTTGATGTCGCGGTGGATCACACCCCGCTTGTGCGCATAGTGCAGGGCCCTGGCGCATTTGTAGATGATCTTCACGACGTCCTCGACGTGAAGCAGGTTGTCAGGCCGACAGTAGGGCTCCAGGGTGCGGGCCCGCTGCACGTGCTCCATCACGACGTAGTACTTGCCCTCCTCGTCGCCGGCGTCAAGGATCGGCAGGATGTTCGGGTGCTGGAGCATACCGACCATGTGGGCTTCGTTAAAGAACATCTTGCGGGCAATCTTGGCCCGCGACGGGTCATCGTCCGTGACCGTGCTGTAGACCTTGATTGCTACGTCGCGATGGGAAAACGGGTCGTGCGAGAGATAGACCGTGCCGGTGGTACCCCGGCCAACCTCATTAATGATCAGATACTTGCCGATTTTCTTCGGCACCTCGACTGCGACGGCAGGGGCGGCGCCCGGAGTCGTGTGCTGAACCATGCGGCGGGGACCTGATTCGGGCTAGAAAAGCGGCAGCAACATCGCTCCCCTGACGGCCAACGCCGCGTAAACAGCCGCCAGAACATCATCGAGCATAATGCCCAGCCCGCCGGGTATTCTGTGATCAGCCTCCCGAATCGGCCAGGGCTTGACCACATCGAACAAGCGGAAGAGCAGGAATGCCGCCAGCGTCCAGCCGGCAGTCCGCGGTGTGACGCACAGCACGAGCAACATCGCGACGATTTCGTCAAACACGATGCCACTGTGATCATGCACGCCGAGACGGCGGGCACTGATGCCACAGATCACGCAACCGAAAACGAACGCTGCAGACAGCGCGGTCAGTTGAATGACCAGCGGCAGTGGCGGCACCAGCCAGAAAATCCCTACTGCCAGCAACGATCCCCAGGTGCCGGGCGCAACGGGCAGGAGTCCCGCGCCCAGGCCAAAAGGCAGCCAGTGCACGGGGTCACGAAACACCTGCTGCGCCAGATCTGGCGTTGAAGAACTGGAGGCCATCAGAAATGCCTGAACGTGGTGTCCGGGACGACAAGCAAATTCCCCTGCAGGCGCCAGTGGGCGCCCGATCCCGGGACGATCGTGCCAATGCGGGTTAGCGGCGTCGTCCAGCCGGCAGCCAGTTCCTGCAGACGGGCATCGTCCGACGGGCGCGCTGTGAAACACAATTCGTAATCGTCGCCACCCGTGAGGGCACACTCGAGAGCTTCGCCCGCGC
>CAZPNN010000157.1:0-5578 GCA_964587605.1 uncultured Chromatiaceae bacterium | reverse complement strand
GAGTGATCCCAGATCCGATCATCAACCTCAAGGCCCACGAACCAGCGAAACAGCAGGTTGTAGTCGAGCTGCTCACACAGCAGCCGCTCGCTGCGGATCGAGTACAGAATCTGCAGGGTCAGCGCCCGCACCAGCCGCTCCGGCGGGATCGAGGCCCGACCGTCCTGGGCATACACCCGGTCGAATTCGCGGTTCAGGTCAGCCAAGGCCTCGTCGAGCAGGCTACGCACCGCCCGCAGCGGATGCCCTGCCGGCACTCGCCACTCCAGGGCCACGTAACTGAACATTCCGCTCTGCTGCACATCGGTCCCGCGCATCACTGCTTGCCCACTCCACCGCGATACCTAACTGTGCCTGATCAGCGGCGAATTTCAACAGCCTGCTAGTAGCGGATCTTGCCTTCGCTTGACTGCCAATCGACGAACACCTTCAAAGCCTCGTCGCGCAGCAGTTGTGTCATGCCTATGGTCCGCTGCCCGGGATCCTTGGCAATCTCCTGGTAGATGAAGTCGTCGTCGATCTGGATGGCGGCGGCGTCCTGCTTGGAGTTGGCGTAGTAGATTCGGTCAAGCCGCGCCCAGTAGATGGCGGACAGGCACATGGGGCAAGGCTCGCAGCTGGTGTAGATGACGGCGCCGGACAGGTCGAAGTGCTTGATGCCGGCGCAGGCGGCGCGGATGGCCTCCACTTCGGCGTGCGCCGTGGGGTCGTTGCTGGCCGTGACCTTGTTCCAGCCTTCGCCGATGATTTTTCCGTCCTTCGCGACCACGGCTCCGAACGGCCCGCCGTTCCGCTCGGCGACATTCTGCTTCGACAAGGCGATGGCGCGCCGCATGAACTGTTGATGTTGGTCCTGGCTCATGGATTCCTTCTTCGATTCATCGCCGCAAGGAAACGCACTGTATTCATTTCCTGGCGAAGACGCGCACCCGATTCATGCCGCCATCGGGGTAGGCCAACACGCGGATTTGCTCGCACTCGCCCGGGCCGCCAA
Organism: uncultured Chromatiaceae bacterium; assembly: GCA_964587605.1. Taxonomy (GTDB): domain Bacteria; phylum Pseudomonadota; class Gammaproteobacteria; order Steroidobacterales; genus SHZI01. The sequence goes on along the minus strand of CAZPNN010000157.1, from coordinate 4,584 downwards.
TTGCAAACTGAATGGTGCTGCCCGCATAGGCCTTGACATGGGTCCGCTCGACGAGAGTGGTCCAATTGCCGCCGCACCGACCCTCCACGGCGATCTCGAGCGGATTGTTGTTCACGAAATACTGTCGGGTCTCCAACCCCATCCCCGCCTGGCGAATAATCGCGCGTAATGTGCCGCGATCAGGTTCCCGATGATCGGGAATAGTGAGCTGCGCAAATGGCGTATCGCGTCGCACAATGATGTGCTAGCCGCGTTGGCGAATTTGGTGAAATCCTGCGCGCGACAATGCTGCCACACAGTCGCGCCCCGAAATCCGGGGAAGCCCAGTCATACTGCTACGAGCATGGCATCCAAGTTGTCCGAGGGCACCGGCAAGTGGTCGTTAGTGAGAGTTTCGATATACAACCCGATCGCCTCCTTGATGTTGATCAAGGTCTCGTCCCGCGTAGCTCCCTGGGAAATACAGCCGGGCAAGCTTGGGCATTCAGCCACCCACATATCGTCTTCACCGTATTGTCTTCACCGCGGTAAATGACAACCTGCCTCATAGTGGTTGCTCCATGGGATTTCCGGATACAAGTTCTCGCACGGCAGCTAATTTAGCATGCGCCGAGTTCGCGGCAACTTCGACTCAACATATCGGCCGTGGAGCGGTGCAGCCTGCGCCGTGATCGTCGTCAAACAAGGCGAGTTCTTCCCGGGATTCCCGGGTCTGCGGGCCGGCGCTCTGCTGCCCTTCAGTTCTTGTGCTCACACCGACAGTCCGATCGCACTTTCCTCCGCTGGCTCCCACAGGTTACGAGCGCCACTATCCTGACTTCCTCGCGGCCCTGGGCGAGCGCGATCGCCACTTGCCGGCCTACGTAAACGACGAGTTCGAGGCCTACCTGAAGTGCGGGAGGCTGGAGCACGGCTTCTTAAGGGTCCGCTGCACCACCTGCCACGCGGAACGACTGGTGGCCTTCAGCTGCAAACGCCGGGGCTTCTGCCCGAGCTGCGGCGCCCGGCGCATGACCGAGAGTGCCGCTCTGCTGGTGGACGAAGTGCTGCCGGAGGAGCCGATCCGCCAGTGGGTGCTCTCCGTGCCGTTCCCGCTGCGCTTTCTGTTTGCCGCCGAGCCGGCGGCGATGGGCGAGGTGCTGGCTATCCTTTACCGGGCGCTCGGCAGCCACCTCATAAAAAAGGCGGACTTGACCCTAACCACCGGCCAGACCGGCGCCGTGACACTGATTCAAACATGAAAAAGGCGCTGACGTTCCAGGTCTACGGCCTGGGAGGGAGGAACCTCAACAGCGAGTGGGAAGCGGAGGCCGTATCCTACAAGGGCATCACCGTTGCCGGTTATCCGAACTACTTCAAGGTGAACGGCCCCAACACCGGCACCGGTCACAGCTCGCAAATGTCGTACATGGAGGCGGCGACCGGCTACATTGTTCAGGCCATTTGCGCCGTGAAGCGGGACAAGAGCCTCAGGGCCATCGATGCCAGACGCGATCTTCAGGATGCCTATGTTGCGGGCCTGAGAAGGAAGGTGCGCAGGACGGTCTGGCAAACGGCCACCTGCACCGCCTTCTACAGGAAGAACATGACCGATGAGGTCACCAGCCTCTCTCCGGAACCAGTGACCGGGTTCATCCTTTCACGCCAGTGGTTCCGCCTGAAGGACTATCGCCTGCTGAAGCAGGAGGCTTGAGGAGATGCCCATGAGGGCATCTCCCTGTGCACCTGAGCGTGCCCTTACTCTTTCCTGTCAGCTTTGGGCTTGTCCGCTTCGGGCTTGCCGGCTTTGGGAAAGACCCGATAGCGAACCCCGGCAGCCGTCAGTTCGAGCATCAGGCCACTGCGCAGCAGGCTGAAGATGGCCACGTCGCTGCTGAATCCCGCATCTGCCGACCCGCCAGCAGTGAGCGCCGCGGCAGACGCCCGGCCGGTCAGTTCCACCCGGCCTGGAATGCGGCCCAGGTTGCCCTGGGTGGCGAGGAAATCCGCCGCCTCGCAGTTGCGGAAGAAAATGAGCTGGCCTTCGGTCTGGCCGCCAACCTGCAGCCCGAGGGTAACCGCGGCCTGGGAGATCCTGGCGGTCATGCTGTCGCCGGTGATCAGCACCCCCTGTCCCCAGGCGAATCCTGCGCCAAGGCCAACACGCCGGACCGCAGGAAAAACAGCCACGGCGCATGCGGCGTCGAAGAAGGGCTGCAGCCCAGGATGGCCTGCGCGGGCATCGGCTATCGTGCGGGCCGCCGCCACCTGAAGCGGTACCTCCGGGTCCGGAGTCCACGCTGCCAGGGCGGCCTGGGTGCCGAACGACGCCACGAGGGCAAGCAGTATTAATCTCAACGCAGACACTCCAGGTGCAGGGTCAGCCAGTCTGATCCCCCCGACACCTCCCCAAGGATATCGGAAGTGCCGAAGATTCCCGACCGGTGCACCACCGTTATGCCGGCGAAGCAGTTCTGCACGGGCTTCGCCCTGGTGAGACGGGCGAGCGGGACATCCACCATGAACTCCAGGTAGTTCAGGAAGTGGGAGGTGTTGCGGTCCCGCTCGGCCTGCTTGATCTGCTCCACGGCAGGCACGGACTCGGCGTAAGACGCTCCGAAGCCGACGCCGTAGCGGAAAGCGAGCTTGTCTGACCACGGCACATAGCCCTTGCCGATGGCCATGATGTAACCGGTGTAGTTCCAGAAGTCATCCTGAAAGTCTTTCTCAAAATGACGGAAGAGGGCGAGCTTGCCGTAGAAATCAACCCGCGGTCCGCCCATCAGCAGCTTGCCCACCGTGAGTCCCGCGATGTCGGTATTGGCCTTGTCGCTGCGCTCCCACTTGCCAGCCATCAGGTAGGGAAAGATGTTCTCCTTGGCGGCGTACCCGGCATTCAGCCGCCACGACCACTCGCCAGCCCGCTCAGTTGGCACCCTCGTCGAGCGCCGCGTCTTGCCGAACAGGTAGCCCGCCCCGACAAACGCCGTGGCCACCAGGTCCTCCTCGACAAGCGGGCTGTTCTGGATGGTGCTGTCGAGGGTTTCGAAACTCCCGTTGCCAAACAGGAACACGTGGTCGGTGAGCTGGTACCAGGCATTCACGCCGTAAGCGAAGTTCCGGGCATTGCCCGGCGCGTAGGCGGGACGCCCTGGCGCCGCCTCCTCGGGGGATACCCCGTAGTAGTAGCCCGTCAGGTCGTCGTCCTGGAACGCCATCGAGATGAACGGCGAGAACATCCAGTTGCCCACGTCCCAGCGGTAGCGATACGACAGATTGAACTCCTCGCCATTGTGACGATCCAGCACGTCCGTGACCCAGTCGCCCTGGAACTCGCCCCAGTTCCCGCGGAACTCTACCGAGATACCACCGTCGATCGTCTGCCGGCGATCCTCGAGACCGTCGAAGAACTCGCTGTCGTCGGCATCCAGGCTGGTAAACCGATAGCGCGCAAGGGCTTGCACGCTGACGGTCTCGTTCCGGAACAGGTGCGCCCCAAACTCCGTGCCGTGGGCGTACAGCCAGCGCCCCTCATAGAGGTAGAGCGGGACGAGATCCACATCCACCTCCTCGTCCCCGACGTACTGCGCGCCCGAAAGCCTGAGGCCGGCCCCGAGTGCCGGGGTTCCCGGCGGAGCGTCGATGATCGGTATCCGGTCTACATCGGAGGCAGCGACGGGCCAGGCCGGCACCATGGCGGCGGCGGCGATGCTGGCAAGCAGGGCGAAGCGGGGCCTCCGGAACGGGAATAGCTCCGCAAGTCCTGGCCTATCGGCGTTCATGGTTCAGCGGCTGGCCTCGCGTGGCGAACGGTGCTGAGTATAGATGGTCCGTGGCTGGCATCCGAGGGGCCTCGCCGACCCGGCTAAGCTTCGTGCACACTAGGGGCTGTCATACGGCAGCACCGAAGAAGCCATGGAAAGACTCCGCGCCCTGGTGCATGGCACGCTGCTGGTCCTGATCATCGGCTGGGTTTTCTATATCGGCCAGGCGATCATCGTTCCCGCCGTGCTGGGCGCCGTCATCGTTTATGTCATCGTCGGCCTGTCACAGGTGCTCGCCCGCCTGCCTCGGCTGGGGCCGCTCCTGCCACTGCAACTGCGCAATCTGGTGTCGGTCCTGGTCATTGGCCTGGCCTTCCTCCTGCTGGCCTACCTGATTACGTCCAACAAGGAGCGGGCCGTGGCGCTGGCGCCCCAGTTCCAGCAGTCCCTGCTGGCGTCGATCCAGCAGGTCGCCGTGTACTTCGGCATCGAGACCGAGCCAACCTGGGCGCCGGTCTTGCTTAATTATCCCAGCGCGAGAAACGAGACTTGCGCCTGCTGCGCGAACGCGTGTATTTCACCCGCCCGGAAGCGTAGCAGCCGCCCAACGTCTGCCGTGCTGCAATTACCGAGTCGGATCCAGACCACTTTTGGCGGCGGGCCAAGAAGAACGCTCAGACGGTGGAAATCATCGTCCTTGGTGACGAGGATGAAATCCTCCGTGCCGGCACGATCCCAGATGGCGCGATCGCTGGCACCACCAAGCCCGAGCGCAACAACGTGTGTGGAGTCCGGGTAAACGTCGCTGAGATCGTTGGCGAGTCGCTCGGCCAGGTTCTCG
>CAZPNN010000156.1:0-13260 GCA_964587605.1 uncultured Chromatiaceae bacterium | reverse complement strand
CGCCACAATGCTGCATGCCCGGCACCATGAACAGCCGGGCAAACTCGCCCAACGCGCTGTCGCTGCCCAGGCGCTTACCCGCCTCATGCCAGTAGTCGAGCGTGTGGGCTGGCATCAGGCTTTCGTCTGCCCAGCCGTGGTAGATGATCAATCGTCCACCGAGATCGCTGAAACGCTTCAGTTCCGGCCTGAAGCCCGCCACGGCATTCGTGGCCGCGAACTGCGCCGTGCCGGCTTCAAAATTCAACACCAGCGGCGCCTGCCCAACCACCGCCTCCGGCGGATCCGGCTCGAAGGCCAGGTAGTGCAACCAGTTCTGGACGATGAACTGGAAGAAGGGGATCTCGCCCGCGGGCGCCAGCAGCGCCGCGCCCCACGTGAACTCGCTGCCCACTGCCGAGCCGCCAGAGGACCAGGCTTTGCCCTTGCTGGTACGTGGTCCCGCATAGATCCGGGCTGCCGCCTCGACTTCCGCCGGCGTCAGACAAGCACTGCCTGCGGCGTTCTCCGGCGCGCTAGCAACGGGGCACTGCAGGCTTTCGGGACGAAATCCGCAAGCCTCCGGATCGCCGATGACGCCATCCACGCGGCCATCCTGTCCGTCGCAGGCCTTGAGTGCCGCCAGCCCAAGTAACTTAAACGCCGCCTGCTTCAGGATCGGCTTGTTGTCGGCACCCGTGTTAACGGCCATGGCCCACGCCATGTGCGGCACCGACAGCAATTGACTTAAGGGCGCCCCGGCGATGATGCCATCGAAATCTTCGGGGTAGCGCTCCGCGGCGACCAGCGCCTGCCGACCGCCCGTGGAGCAGCCGCGAAAGAAGGAGTGCTCCGGGTTGTCACCGTAATAGTTGCCGACCAGTTGCTTGGCCGCCAGTGTTGTGACGTGCGTTGCGCGGTGACCGAAGTCGAGTTCCAGTAACGGGTTGTTCCAGGCCCAGGTGGCATCCGACGGGTCTGCAGTGCGATGACCCATGTCGGTTGTCGCCGTGGCGTAGCCGCGGGCGAGCGCGTCTTCCATGCCCTGAATCTCGAGCGAGCCGCAAAGGTTCGAGCACCCGGTTACCAGCAACTTGCCGTTCCAGGCCTTGACCGGCATCCGCACTTCAAAACCCACACGGGGTTCGACGAAGCCGTTGACCCGGCACATTTCCGGCTGATCGGCGCTTGCTGGCAGCAAGCCGACGTCAGCCAGCCGGACTAAGGCCCCGATTGGTTCGCTCAAGTCCATGGCCTTCAGCGCCTCGCAGGCGAAGCGGTCTTCGGCAGCCGCATCCTGCGACAGATCGCCGTGCGCAGGTAACGCGGCAACAATCAGCAGCAGCAGAAGGTCTGACGTGCCAACCTTCATGGCAGCTCCCGTTAACTGGTCAACGCCCCGCTGAACGGCTGGACGAATAGCCACCCTGGCGCCGGTTTCCCCGGCGCTGGTTCTGGCCGTTCGAATTGCCATTCCGCGGTCCACCTTCGCCCCGGTGCCCGGCGCGATGCTGGCTCTGGGGCTCTTCCTGGCGCTCGACTTCCGAGGCAGCCGGACGGCCCGGCCGCACCGGTGGTTGCGAGATCACCGGCAGCTGGGCCCGCTGGATGGGCCGGCCAAGCAGGCGCTCGATGTCCTTGAGCAGCCCGCGCTCCTCGCCAGACACCAGTGACACGGCGACGCCGGTAGATCCGGCCCGACCCGTGCGACCGATCCGGTGCACGTAATCCTCCGGCACGTTCGGCAATTCGTAATTCACCACGCAGGGCAGCTGGTTGATGTCGAGACCCCGCGCTGCCACTTCGGTGGCGACGAGTGCGGTGATCTTGCCGCCCTTGAAGTCGGCCAGCGCTTTGGTCCGCGCCGACTGGCTCTTGTTGCCGTGAATGGCGGACGCATTGATGCCGTCATCCTCCAGCTGTTTGGTGAGGCGGTTGGCGCCGTGCTTGGTGCGGGTGAAAACCAGCACGTGGCTCCAGTCGCTGTTGCGGATCAGGTGGGACAGGAGACGGCGCTTGTCCTCCTTGCGGATTTCATGCGCGTACTGGGTCACCAACTCGATCGGGGCATTCCGCCGTGCGACCTCGATGCTGACCGGGTTGTGCAGAAAGCTGCCGGACAGATCGCGAATGTCGTCCGAGTACGTGGCGGAGAACATCAGGTTCTGCCGCTTCGCGGGCAGCAACTTGAGAATGCGGCGGATGTCCCGGATGAAGCCCATGTCGAGCATGCGGTCGGCTTCATCGAGCACGAGAATCTCGATCTTGCTGAGGTCGATCGTGCGCTGCTGGACGTGATCAAGCAGCCGGCCGGGCGTGGCAACGACAATATCGGTGCCGCGGCGAAGACTTTCGGCCTGCGGGTGGAAGCCCACGCCGCCAAACACGACGGTGACCGAGACTGGCACGTACTTGCCGTAGGTCTTCGCGCTTTCAGCGACCTGCGCCGCGAGTTCGCGAGTGGGGACCAGCACCAGCACACGGGGAATTCGGCTGCGCGCAACGCCTTCCGCTGTCAGTAGCTGAAGGATCGGCAGAACGAAGCCGGCCGTCTTGCCGGTGCCCGTCTGGGCGCCGGCCAAAAGGTCGCGACGCGCCAGCACTTCGGGAATGGCGCGCGCCTGCACCGGAGTGGGTACCGTGTAGCCGCGTTCCTCAATGGCGCGCAGCAGTTCGGGTTTCAACCCGAGAGTTTGAAAAGACATGTAGTGATTTTTCCTCTCCAGCCCGCAGAGACCCCTGACACTATTGGCCATGGCCAATTCCCTGTCGGGGGTAGTCCTCTGGTCCGGTAGAGGCGGGAATTTAGTAGCCTGGGACGTTTTGGTCGAAAGGCTCAGGATGAACGAGCTGACCGGACGAAAGCTTGTGTAGCGCGGGCACCATACACTAAGTCCACCGTTTGGCAAAGCGACCAGCCCGGCCTTGCCCGCACGAGGCCACGTTGCCACCATCGTGTTCCTGCCGGAAGCTGATCGATTATGGCCCCCGAAGTCCTCTGGATACTGACCGCCGGCGTCTTCGTCGTCGCGACGCTCTACTCGTCGGTCGGTCATGCCGGGGCGTCAGGCTACATCGCCGTCATGTCCCTGCTAAGCATGGCGCCCGAGGAGATCCGGCCGATTGCCCTCACACTGAATATTCTCGTGGCCTCCATCGGCACCTGGCAGTTCTGGCGCGCCGGCCACTTCTCGTGGCCGTTGTTCTGGCCCTTTGCCCTTTTGTCGGTACCGACGGCGTTCGTCGGTGGTTTTCTCAATCTGCCAAGCCAGGTCTTCAAGATCGTGGTTGGTCTCGTGCTGCTGTTCTCGGCCGCCCAGTTCCTGCTGCACCCGCCGGCGGAGAACGAGCCGCGGCAGCCCCGGACACTCCTTGCCGTCGGCCTCGGCGGAGGGCTGGGCATGCTCTCCGGCCTGACCGGCACCGGCGGTGGAATCTTCCTGACACCGCTACTGATCCTGATGGGCTGGGCGCGAACCAGGTCGGCCGCCGCCGTTTCGGCGCCCTTCATCCTGCTCAACTCCGCTTCGGGCCTGCTCGGGAACCTCAGCGCCACGAAAACCTTCCCGGCGTTCGCCATCGTGTTGCTGATTGCGGCGCTGATCGGCGGCACCATTGGCTCGTATTTCGGGAGCCGGCGGCTACCGCACACAGCGATCAAGCGCCTGCTGGCAATCGTGCTGTGCATCGCCGGCTTCAAGCTGATCCTGACGTGATGCCACCGGTGCCGACCCGGGTTACTGCAACGCCAACTCCATGACCACGCCGGTGTCGCCGGCCTTGCCCTCGGCTGGCGCGACGAGAAAGACCCGACCGGGATCAATACCGTTATCGGTGCCACTGAGTAACCCCGACTGCACACCTTCCGCCCGGGCCGTTGCCAGGGCGAACAGTTCAACGTCGGTTACGGCAATGCGCTGACGGAGCTCGTTCTCGAACCAGCTGATCGTCGCGGCAGCGTCGGCTTCCTCGGGTGGCTGTTCCACGGGTTCCGGATCACTGGCGGACGCCTTCTTGTACGCGGCCTTGAGAAGTCGCAGGTGGTTTTCCGGATCGTTGACCAGCGCCGGGTAGTCGACTCCGTCAACGGGCTGCTTCTTTGCCGCCAGTTCGGCCTGGCGTGTCTTGATCAACTGCTTCCGCATCGCGGATTCCTGAAGTGCCGGCCCGTCGGCAGCCCGACTGAACACGGCCGGGACGCTGAGTTGCAGGCCGGGGCGCTCGTTGAGCGCCTTCACGAGCGTCGCAACCTTCTCCTGGTCGGACGGGTCGAGGCCCGGGTCGCCCGCGGAGAAGGTGATCAGGTTGATTTCCTCCCCGCCGCCGACCAGGCTCCCGAGCAGGGCGAAGGGCGCGGTCACCGCCTTCGTCAGCAGGTTAACCACGACCTTCCAGAGGATGGGTCCGATGCGGAACTGGGGATCATCCAGGTCGCCGGTCACCGGCAAGTCCAGGTCGATCACGCCGTTCCGGTCCTTGAGCAGCGCCACGGCCAGCTTGAGTGGCAGTCCCATGGAATCAGGACTTTCCACCTTGTCGCCAAGCTCGAGCTGGTTGATCACGAACTTGTGGTCGGCGTTAAGCTTCCGCTCATTGACCTTGTAGTTGAGGTCCACCGACAGCTTGCCCTGGCGGATGGAATAGCCGGCGAAGCGGCCTGCATAAGGGGTAAAGGAGGCGAGCTCCACGTTGCGGAACGTCATTGCCATGTCGAGATAGGTTTCTGCCGCCAGCGGGTTCACGTCGCCGCGGATCGTGACCGGCGAGAAGCGGTCCACCTGGCCGTCCAGCTCGACTTTCGCCCGGGACGCTTGCGCGGAGGACAACCCGGCAATGGTGCCCTTCAGCTTCTCGATGCCGATGGCGAAGTTGGGCCGCGTGGTGAAGTCGGCAAACTTGGCCGAGCCGTTGCTGATTTTCACCGTGCCGATTCGGATCGGAAACGGGGCGGCCTCGGCGCTGACCGGGCCGGTCGGCGGGGCTTTCGTGACTGTCACCGACTCACCCTCGCGGCTCTCGCCCGGCCCGACCGTCGGTCCCGGCACCACGGCGCCTGTCGCACCGGGGCCCGCGAGAATCGCGTCGATGTTCGTGGTGCCATCCGGCCCGATGATCACCCGGGCGAATGGACTGCGCGCGTCGATGGTTCGTATCCGGAGGTTTTCGGGGGCGGAGCGATACTCGACACCCTCCAGGCGCAGCACGTCCCAGTTCACGAAGTCCTCGCGGAGCACGTTGTCGATGGTCCGCAGACCACTGATGCTGACGTCGCCGGTGAAGCCCAGCGCGGAGCCCGGCGGCACGTCCGCGTAGCTGACCTGGCCCTTCGTCCCCAGTGTGCCGCTGGCGAGCGTGAGGCTGGTTTCCCGGGCAATGTAGGGCTGCGCGAGCGCCAGATCGAGACCGCTGACGTCGATCTCCGCCTGGGTAGCCAGCGTATCCAGATTGGTGTTCGCAGTGACTTTCAAGCTGCCCCGATCGTTCACCGTGGCGTCGACGGAGGACCTCACGCTCGTGCCCGGCGCGGTGGAGTACCCCTCGATCGTCACGGTCAGCGGCTTCAGGACGAACATCGGCGCCGGCGAGAGGCTGCGATCCTCAATACCCAGGGCCAGGTTCCGGACGTTGATGCGCGGGATGCTCACCACCCAGCCCCCTTCGGCCGTCGCCGGAGGAGCCTCTGGCGCTGCCTGGGCGGGCATCGCCGCCGAAGCGGCGGGCGTCGACTCGACGACCAGCGGATCAAAGATCCCGGAGCGCTTTAGCTCGCCTTCCGGCGTGAGCCAGGTCTGGACGCTCCCGCCGTCGAGCGTGATCTCGCCAACGACCGCTTTCTCTTCTGCGAGCGACAGCCCAAGGCCAGTGGCAGTGATCTTGTCCAGGCCCACGTAGTCCGTCGTCTCGCCCCGGTCGCGGATCGCCAGCTTCGTGATCACCAGTTCTCCGGAATCCACGACGACGTCCGGGCCCGACGGCTTGTCCGCGAACCGGTAGCGGCCGCGCAGGGTGGCGGCCCCGCTGGTGATCTTGAGGCGCAGCGCATCGCCAAGGAAGGCGGCAAGCCGTGGCAGCGGCAGGTCGCTTAGGGTGAACTCGCCGTCGGAAGCCAGGGGCTGGGCCTTCAGGGTGCCGCGCCAGGCGAAGCGGCCGGTATCGAACAGGGTGGCATCCAGTTCGTAACGCTCGCCGTCCGCAATGTACGTACTGAAGTCCGTGAGCCGGAACGTCAGCGGCTTGAGGTCGGCCACGAAGGGCTCGGGCCGGTCCCGGTCCTCGTACCGTACGCGGCCCCCGCTCACGCTGAGTTCGCCGATGATCAGACGGGGCAGCGGCTCGTCGGCGGCTGGCGGTGCGCCAGCTTCCGGCGGGGTCTTAAGGTCAGCCAGATTGAGATTGCCGCCCTTCCGGACGACGGCATTGACCGCAAGGCCATCCAGATTGATCGCCCGGAACGACAGGGCCCACCGCCAGATTGAGTTCAGGTCCAGATCCACCAGCAGCCGGTCGAAGCCCAGCATCAGGCTGCCATCCGCGTCGGGCAGGGCCAGCTGGTTCACTTCCAGGGCCAGTGTGAAGGGATTGAAGCGCACCTCCTTAACCGCCAGGTCCCGACCGTAGTCGGCCTTCACGGCGTCCTTCGCGAGGCTGGTAACGAGGCGCGGGACCGCGAGGAAACCCAGCGCTGCGTAAAGGGCCAGGAGGCCGGCAGTGACGCTGCCGATCGTCACCAGGGTACGGATGGGGAAGCGCTGCTTCTGCATTGGGCAATTTTGCAGCAAGATGCGGCTTCATGCTCGCTATCTGGATTGCCGCCGCGTTCGCTCTTGGCCTTCTGGCCCGCCAGCTCGGCCTGCCGCCCCTCGTCGGCTTCCTGGGTGCCGGCTTCCTGCTGAATGCCGCCGGGGTCGAGCGTATTCCGGGGCTAACGGAGATCGCGCGCTTAGGCGTCCTGCTGCTGCTTTTTTCAGTGGGTTTGAAGCTGCGCATCCAGTACCTCATCCGGGCGGAGGTCTGGGGGGTTGCGCTGCTGCAGTTTGCGGTGGCCGCGGGCGTGGTCCTGCTGGCATGGCAGGCCGGTGGCGGACTGTCGCTGCCCGTGATCCTCGCGCTTGCCGGTACGCTGTCCTTCTCGAGTACGGTGCTGGCTGCCAAGATCCTGGAGGAGCGACGGGAAATTCGCGGCTTTCACGGTCGCGTCGCGATTGGCATCCTGATCATTCAGGACGTAATTGCCATCGCCATTCTGGGCGTGAACGATAGCCGTCCGCTCACATGGACCGCGGCCTTCGCGCTGTTCCTGCCGGTTGCCCAGCCCCTGCTGCGCAAGCTGCTCGACATGGCCGGTCACGGCGAACTGCTGGTACTCCTGGGCGGCGTGCTGGCGATTGGACTCGGTGGTTATGGCTTCGAGGCCATCGGCCTGTCGGGGGAACTGGGCGCGCTCCTGATCGGGATGCTGCTTGCGAACCACCCGAGGGCCGTTGAGCTCAGCACCTCTTTGTGGAGCCTCAAGGAACTGTTTCTGGTGGGCTTCTTCCTGTCGATCGGCCTCACCGGGCTGCCGACCTTGCACACCCTTGGCCTGGCCGCGCTACCGATTGCGATCCTGCCACTCAAGATGCTGTTGTATTTCTTCCTGCTGCTGGCCTTTGGCCTTTCAGCACGAACCGGTTTCCTGGCCGGCCTCTGCCTCGCTACCTACAGCGAATTCGGACTCATCGTGATGGCAGGCGCCGTGGAGCGCGAACTGGTTCCTGCAGAATGGCTGGTGGCGACGGCGATCGCAGTCGCCGTCTCATTCGCCATTGGCGCACCACTCAACCGCTACGCGCACGACATATATGCAGCACTCGAGCGCTTCCTGCGTTTCTTCGAGCGGAACAGCCGGCACCCCGATGACGAGCCAGTCTCGCTGGGTCGAGCCGAAGTTGTCGTGGTTGGCATGGGACGGGTGGGCACCGGGGCCTACCAACACGCCAAGGAGATTGGCAAGAAGGTGGTCGGCCTGGACAGTGACATGGCCAAGGTGAAGCTGCATCTCGACGAAGGACGGCGGGTCGTCTACGCGGATGCAGAAGACCCCCTGCTCTGGCACCGGCTCCACCTCGACAACGTGAAGGTCATCATGCTGGCCGTACCCGACCTCGAGGCAAAAGTCGTGGCGAGTGAGCAGCTGCGGCGCCGCGGTTATTCCGGCCTGATCAGCGCCACCTACGTCTGGGCGGAGGAACGCCAGTCGATACTGGATGCCGGCGCAGACGTGACGTACAACTACTTCGCCGAGGCCGGCGTCGGACTCGCGACCGACACCTTCGAGGCGCTTGCGCCAGACAGCAAATACCGGCTCAATAAGCGCCCGCAGAAGCCAGCAGCAGTTGAACCGACCGCCCAATGACCGTAGCACTAGCCAACGTCCGCAACGACGCCGACATCCTTCCCGCTTACCGCGGCACGCCGATTGGCGAGCTGCTGGGTTACCAGAACCTGGGCGCTGCCGGCCGCAAGTACGAGCGGCAGGTACTCCTGATTGCAACCTGCCTGGAGCAACCGGCAGCGCTGCGAATCCCCGTGGGCTTTGCCATCTCACTGCACACGGCAGCGGCCAGCCTGAAGCGCGACCCATTCAAGGTGTCGTGGGCCATCGGCGTGGCTGGTGTGAGCGCCATTGCCATCGTTGGCCACGACGACTGCCGGCTTGTGGACCTGCGCAGCCAGCGCGAACAGTTCGTCGTGCAGATGATCGAGGCGGCCGGCTGGGAACGGCCAGCAGCCGAGCAGCATTTCGATCACTGGAGCGATCTCTTCGAGATCGACAGCCCGGCGGAGTTCGTGGCGGCCGAAGCCGAGAGGCTGAAGAATCGGTACCCGAAAATGCTGGTAGCCCCACTTCTTTACCAGTCGGGCACCGGAAACCTGCAGCAAGTGGTGACGCAGTAGTCATGCGCAGCTTACTGGTGATATTTTTGCTTGGAGTCCTGACGGCCTGTGGTTCGCCAGCGCCGCAAGTCGGGTTGCTCATACCCGTCAATTCGAAATGCACGACCTGCGATGACTTCATCCGCTGCGATGCCGGCTCTGCCAATCCGGCCATCTACGACCCAACCTTTGACGTCTACCGGCTCGAACCCAAGGGCACGCTCGCGCAACTGGCTACAGTGTGGGAGTTCCTGATCCAGCTCTTCTACACACGCACCGAGGACTTCCGGCCGCTGTCGATCTACTCCCAGCGGCCGGGTACGGCAGCGCCGTTCGAGCGAACCATCACGGGCGATGCGGAAGCCAGAACTGACCTCGTCCAGCACAGGATCTTTGTACCGCAAGGCTGGATCGACCAGGCCACGGGCGCGCGGCATGGAGCAGACGACCAGCCCCACGGCAGCTGCCGACTGCTGAAGCCAGCCGAGGGCCGGGAACTGCTCAAGCTCTTTGCCACGCCGGTATCGGAGAGTTCCGGATGACGGGCGCTGCTGAAGTTCCGCCGTTTCACTTCAGTGAGTTCCGCACAGGGACTGCCCGGGCGGTCCGAATTTCGCTGGTGCTCCTGTTGCGCTACCTGATGGCGCTCTTCTTTCTCGGCTCCAGCATCAACAAGATCTCACAGGGCTGGCTCTGGTCGGACTACGCGAGGGGTGTGTTTGAATCCCGCCTGGCGGAACTCGAACCGACCACCTTTGGTGCAAAGTTTCTCAGCAGCTTTGCGATCCCCTGGTACCCACTGGTGGCCTGGGTCGTTACGCTCTCGGTCATCGCTGTCACGATCAGCCTGGCGCTCGGCCTGATGACGCGCGCCGGCGGCGCGCTGGCGGTGTGGCTGATGGTCATGTTTGCCATCGGGGGCTACTACGACGCGTCGCTGATTCCGCTCTGGCTGATTGCAGCATTGTTTGTCTTCCTGCCGACGGGCCACTGGCTGGGGCTTGACCGCAGGCTGCACGCGCGGTTTCCCGGGAGCCCGTGGTTCCGCTAGCATGACGACAGGCGGCTCGACCGAGTCCGCGCTGGAGAATGCCCGATGAGGAAACTTGCCCTCGCGCTGCTGCTCGTCACGCTCGTCAGCGCCTGCGCCACCAGCCCGACGGGACGCCCGCAACTGATGCTGGTGTCCGAACAGCAGGCCATCGCGGCATCGAAGCAGCAGTACCTGCAGACCATGGGGAAACTCAAGTCCGAGGGCAAGCTGGTGACCGACCCGAAGATCCTGAAGCGCGTGGACACCATCACCGGCCGGCTGATTGCCCAGGCGATCATCAAGCGGCCCGCCACGAAGGACTGGGAGTGGAGTGTCCAGGTCATCGACGACCCGAAGCAGGTGAATGCCTGGTGCATGGCGGGTGGGCGCATGGCCCTCTACACGGGACTCATACAGAAGGTGGACCCGACCGACGACGAACTGGCCCAGGTGATGGGCCATGAGATCAGCCACGCGCTGGCCAATCACACGGCCGAGCGCATGTCCGTGGCCATGGCGAGCCAGCTGGGCGCCATGGCTGTCGGGATAGCGTCGGACTCCGCCACCGGCATGGCGGCAGCCCAGGGTGCTGCTGTCGTTGCCATCACGCTGCCGAACAGCCGCTCCTCGGAAACTGAAGCAGACGAAATTGGCATCGAACTGGCGGCCAAGGCCGGCTACGATCCCCGGGCCGCCGCGACTCTCTGGCAGAAGATGGCAAAAGCCGGTGGTAGCGGACCGCCACAGTTCTTAAGCACCCACCCGGCGCCTGGCAACCGGCAGGCTACCTTAGGCGCGCTCGCCCCCAGGATGATGCCCTACTACGAGCAACCGGGAACGCGGCCGATGTACGAACTGGTGCGAACACCGGTGGCTAAGAAGTAGGAGCGTCTTCAGCGCGCCTTTGACCGCACCTTGTAGTTCCCCCGCTGCTCGTCGAATTCGAGTTCGAGCATGCCCTGCTTGGCCGCATCCTCCAGAAGTTCGGAAAAGCTGCGGTAACCGTACACCGTCTCGTTGAAGCCGGGATAGACGCGGCGAACCGTCTGCTTCACGAGCGATCCCCAGAGCGGATCGTACTCCTGCGATAACGACTCGACTGTCGAGGCGACCTTGTCCAGTGCGTCGCCCTGCTCCTTGTTCTTCGACGGCTTGGCGCGCGTTCGAGGGCGGTTCGACACGGTGATCAGATCGTCATAGAAAATAAATTCATCGCAGTTCGATGCGAGCAAATCAGAGGTGGAATTTCGTACGCCGCACCCGATCACGCGTTTGTCGTTCTCCTTGAGCTTGGAGACCAGCGGGGAAAAATCGCTGTCACCGGTGAGCAGCACGAAGGTGTCGATGTGTGACTTGGCGTAACACATGTCCAGTGCGTCGACGACCATGCGGATGTCGGCGCTGTTCTTGCCGCTCATCTTGGTTTGCGGGATGTCGATCATCTCGAAACCCTGCTTGTGAAATTCCATCATGAACTGGCGGTAACGGGTCCAGTCGCAGTACGCGCGCTTGCCGACAATCCGGCCCTTCTCCAGCAGGCGCTTCAGCACCAGTTCGATGTCGAACCGGCCGGCCTTGGTGTCCTGCACGCCCAGCGCCAGGTTCTCGAAGTCCACGAATACGGCAATCGCGACTTCGCTGCTTCTTGTGACGTCATTGGCCATCAGATCTCCGGTTCCTGTTGCGGAGTGAAGTCTGCATCATCCCACGGTTGCCGGCGGCTTCGGTACCTGGCAGTGCGTTTTACGGATTTTACGGGTATCTGTAACGTGGCTTGCTAGGCTAAAGTCCGTGGATGCGCTCCCCCGGTGTACTTGTCACGATCCTGCTGCTCGGCGCACCGATGCTCCCCGCTGGCGCGCAGACTGCGAAGCCCGCCGGTGTTCCTGCGCAATCAGACTGGGCACAGGTCGGCGGTAACCAGGGCGGTTCGCGGTACTCACCCCTCAGTCAGATCAATCGCAAGAATGTCTGGCGGCTGGAGCGGGCCTGGACGTGGCGGCACGGTGAGTTCCAGAAATTCCCGGAACGTCGCCCCTTTTCCGGCTTTCACGCCACTCCGATCCTGCTGCCCGAAACAGCTGGCGGCGGCCTGGTGCTCTGTACGCCGGGTAACCGGATCGTTGCGCTCGATCCCGGCACCGGCAAGGAACGCTGGAGTTTTGATCCACAGATCACGACGAGCAAGGCGCCACAGCGCCTCAAGTGCCTGGGCGTAACGTACTGGCACGATGTGGCCGCAGCGGCCGACCAGCAGTGTGCACACCGGATCCTTGCCGGCACCAACGACCGCCGCCTCGTTGCCGTCGACGCTCTCACTGGCACACCCTGTGCGAATTTCGGCACTGATGGCCAGGTGGACGTCAACCCGCTGTTTGCGAGCTCGAAGCCGGCGCCGGCCGATCCCTGGGGCGTGCAGTTCTCCGCCCCGCCCGTGGTGGTTAATGGCGTGCTCGTGATCGGCCATATCAACAACATGAAGAACCAGTTTGCCAGTGCGCCCAACGGCGCGGTCCGGGCCTTCGATGCCCGCACCGGCAAGTTTCGCTGGAGCTTCGATCCCGTTCCCCGGAGCAAGGATGCGCCGCAAGCCGGGGACTGGACTCCCGAAAGCATGGCAACGACCGGTGGGGCCAACGCCTGGAGCCTTTTGTCCGTCGACGAGAAGCGTGACCTGGTCTTCATCCCCACGTCGAGCGCCTCGCCCAACTGGTTTGGCGGCACGAGGCCCGGCGACAACCGCTACGCCAACTCGGTCGTCGCCCTGCGCGGCAAGACCGGGGAGGTCGTGTGGCATTTCCAGACCGTTCACCATGACGTCTGGGACTGGGACACCCCGGCGCAACCGCTGCTCGTTGATGTCCCCAAGGGCGGCCGGCGTGTTCCTGCCGTTGTCGTGTTGACCAAGCAGTCACTCGTCTTCGTGCTGGACCGGGAGACCGGCAAGCCGCTGTTTCCCGTCGAGGAACGTCCGGTTCCGACCGACGGCGTGGCGGGCGACGTGCTGTCGAAGACGCAACCGTTCCCCGTCAAGCCGCCGCCGCTGATGAAGACGAGGCTGACCCCCGACGATGCCTGGGGATTGACCTTCTGGGACCAGAATCGCTGCCGCGACCTGATCGCAAGTGCACGGCACGGTGACCTGTTCACGCCACCGAGCGACCAGGGCTGGATCATGTTCCCGGGGTCGGCCGGTGGCATGAACTGGGGTAGTGGCGCCTACGATGCGGAACGGAATCTGCTGGTCACGAGCCTCTCCCAGATCGGCCTTTACCTGAAGCTTGTACCCCGCGCGCAGGTGCCGAAGGCCGACTCCTTTGACCCCACGCGGG
>CAZPNN010000155.1:0-18402 GCA_964587605.1 uncultured Chromatiaceae bacterium | reverse complement strand
GTTGGAACCGTTGTGAACAAAGAGTCCGCGGCAATGCGACTCCCAGCCGAACTGCGCGAGAGAAATCGGGCTTGAGGCAGACCCACCAGCTTTTTTCGCAGGTGTTTCCCCATCAAATGGACGCATGGGCTGATTCGGAGTTATTGAGACCAGTAACACCGGTAGGACCGGGACGCTGGCCTTAGCGACGCTTACCAGGCGACCGGGACTCCAAAGCGATCCAGAAACTGGCCGCTGTGGCTGGCTGACAGCTTCGCGAAGGTCTCAAGCTGCGCGCGAACGCTGTCCGCGGTCTCAATCTGCGCCTCACGACCACCAAGCTCCGTCTTGCACCAGCCTGGCGCCATGGCCACGATGATCAGGTCCCGCCATTCATTCGCGATGCTTTTGGTCAGCATATTGAGACCCGCCTTGCTGGTGCGATAGGCGTGCGATTGGCCCATGCGGTTGTTGCCGATTGACCCGAGATCGCTCGACAGCATGATCACCACGGGACGCGGCGCCAGGCGAAGACTGGCCGCCAGCGCGACGGTGAGCCTGAACGGGGCCAGAAGATTGACCTCCAGGATATTCCGCCAGATCCCGTAGTCCATGTGGGCGAGACTCTGGTAACGCATACCACCCGGCGATCCCTCGGGACCAAACGTACCGGCATTGTTGATCAGCAGGTCCAGCGGCTGGTCACGGAGCTCGTTCGCCAGCGCGTGAACCTCGTCTTCATTGGCCACGTCCAGTTTCAGAATCCTGAGACTGCTCGCATTGGCTTTCGCGAGCTTCTGCAGTTCCGTGGCCGCCTTCGGGTCCCGCGTTCCTGCCAGAACCTGCCAGCCATTCGCCACCAGCTGCCTGCAATACTCAAGGCCCAGGCCGCGATTGGCGCCAGTGACGAGGACGGTGCCGGCGCTGTGTCTTTCCACACTCATTTCGTCGTTTCGATGAGCTTGGCGATGATCCGCTGGCGCTGCTCGGGATTGGTGATCGGTTTGAAGCGCATGCGATTGCCCGGTACGTAGTTATGCGGCTCGAGGAGAAACGAGTCGAGAGTCTCCGGCGTCCAGACGACACCGTTGTCACGCGCCGCCAGGAAGCCGGGCGAATAGGCGAAGTTACGCACGATACCCGCGGGCTGCCCCATGATCCGGTGCAGGTTCGGACCCACCCGATGCTTTTCACCTGCCTTCAGCGTGTGACAGAAACTGCACCAGAGAAAATCCGCCTCGCGGAGGCGCTCTTCCTCCGGTGAACCGGGGAGAGCCGTGCTGGCGTAGTAGTCGGGCAGTTCAAGGCCATCCAGCAGCTGGGACCGCTGCTCCGCCGAGACCTCGTAGTGACGGGTAATCGGGATCACGCCAAACACCGCGTAGGGGAGATACAGGGCAACAGCCAGCAACGCCAGCAGGATGCCGGCGTGGAAACTGTGTCGGCTTCGCGAAACGCTCATAAGTTCTTCTTCAGACCCGGGAACCCGGCAGCAGGCGGAGGATTCCGGCGCGGTAGCGCGCCTGCTGATACAGGCCCACCAGCAGCCAGAGGGCGACCAGGCCCAGGTAGTAGAAGCCCAGCGCGCTGTGGAAATAGCCGCCGAACGCCCGAAGTGGATCGCTTTCGGGAATCAGGGTCGGGAGCCGGAAACCGTACAGGGACACGGGGTGCCCGTCTGCATACGCATACACGACCCCCATCAGTCCCGTAACGAAGAAGGTCAGCAGCAGGGCCAGCAGGATCGCACGGCTGAAGGCAAACGCCGCCGGCGGAAGCCCGTCGGGCGGGCTCGGGCGCGGCCCTCGCCACCACCAGTACAGTCGAACGACGACGAGTGCCCACACGGAGAGCCCCAATGTGTAGTGGAAGGCGCGCAGCACCAGCCGTGCGTCCGGGGGCTGCAGGGGTGTCTCGGGAATGGCAACGGTGTCGTACAAAAGATAGGTGAAGATCGTAAAGATCAGTGCGCCCAGAAGGGTCGCGAAACTATCCTGTCGTCCGGCAGCCAGGCGTTCGGTCATTGCCTCAATCCCCCAGTCCCCCGTTTGCCGAGTCCGTCGCGCCGGTTGGCAAACGTCTGTAACATTTTGCGGTTGCCCTTGGATTTCACGTCACGGGTGACTACCATCGTCCGCCTGTCGGTCACCCCCGGAACGCTGAAACCAGATGACGTCCACCCGCCCCATCCGCGCCCTGCTGCGCGGCCTCGAAGTACTGCACGTGCTGAACCAGCACAACGGCGCGACCGTGTCGGAAGTGGCTTCCGCAATCGACCTGCCGCGCACGACGACCTACCGCATTCTTGAAACCCTGTGTCACGCCGGTTACGCCTACCGCGCCACCAGCGACGAACGGTACCGCCTCACGATCCTGGTCCGCGGATTATCCGACGGCTTTGATGACGAGGCCTGGGTCACCCAGATTGCCCGCCCGTACATGTACGCGTTGTGCGCGGAGCTCGTCTGGCCGATTGCCATCGCCACACTGTCCGGCTCAACGATGCTCGTCCGCCAGACCACAGACCACCGCAGTCCGCTGGCGGTCGAAAAGCGCGGCCCCGGCTTTCGGGTCGCCATTCTCGGCTCGGCGTCCGGTATCGCCTACCTGACCTGGTGTCCCACGGAACAACGTGAAGCCCTGCTGGACCTGCTGGCCAAGTCCAGGAGACCGGAAGACCAGCCGGCGGCAAACCGCAAGAAGGTCTACGACCTGCTCCTCGAGACCCGCAAACGTGGCTATGCCGCCTGGCGCCGGCAACGGAGGGTCTCAGACGAGCTCAGCCTCTCCGTGCCCATTCTTGCCGGAGAGCGGCTACTCGCCGCACTGACCATACGTTTCTCCAGCACAGCCATACCGGAAGCAGAAGCCATCCAGCGCTTCGTGCCGAGGCTGCGGGTGATCGCCCAGCAGATCGGGGACGCTTTTACCACCCACAGCGAACAGCAGGCCCTGTCGTCGATTGCCATGGATCTCCCGCCCCACTCTTCCGACGGCTAGACCCCACCAGCAAAAAGGCCCTGTCGCGCCGGCTAATCAGGCAACCTTCCGGGACTTCTTCCCGGTGCCCGCCGTCGCGGGCCTGGCCATTCCCGGCTTTGCCCAAACCTGAAACACAGGCTGCTTCGGTGGCTCCAGCCCGGTTTCCTTCTTGCACGACTTTTTCAGTTCAGGAATGGTCCCGCCGAAATCGAACAGCTTGGGCTTGCCGCGCTTTTTGGCCATTTTCGCCCGCAGCGCCGTCGTTGCCTTGTCATCGAGTGTGCCGTTCGGCTTGATGACAACACCGTAGCGCTTGGCGCCCTCGCGAGAGACCAGGCCAGCCTCCACGTCAAAGGCCACCTTCGCCGAAGGCCGCTTCAGCGGGTCGCCCCAGCCGCCGCCGCCCCAGGTATCGAAGTACAGCAGGTCGCCTTCTGCCACGACCACGCGGTCGCACTTGGATGGCAGGAGTTCCTTCTTGCCGTTCTTGCGGATCATCGTTTTCCGGCTTCGGGTACCCGGCAGGCCACCGTTCACACCCCAGGGGTAGGTCAGCCAGCGATCGTCGTGAATCGAGATCTGGCCGGGCTCCAGGAAGCGATAGGCAACGCGCAAGGCGTTACCGCCCCGGTGCTGGCCGGCGCCGCCCGAATCGGTCAAGGTCTCATACGCCTCGATCCGGAGTGGAAAATAGCTTTCGAGGAATTCGTTGGGCACGTTCGTGAAGTTGGGCCAGAGCGAATGGCCGTCGGGCCCGTCACCGAAGGGCTTCCCGGGAATGCCACCGAAACCGATGCTGTAAAGCTGATACCACTCTCCGGTTTTGCGATGCCCCGAGTACATGAAATGCGGGCTGTCCGAGAAACCTGCCGCGCACAGGAAGTCCGGATTACCCTGGCCCAGCAAGCCCCCGAGAATGTCAAAGATGCGTCCAAGGGCGTGCGTACGGCAGGACAGCGCGGCCGGGAAGCGCGGCTTCAGCAGGGAGCCCTCCGGGATTCGCACCTCCATCAGGTCGTAGAACCCGTCGTTGAACATGATCTGGGGGTCGAAAACCATGATCATGTACACGCCGCAGAACATCTTGAACATCTCCTCGTTGAGGAGGAAGTTCACGGAACCGGTGGACTGGGGATCGGTGCCCTCGAAGTCGAAGATAACCTTGTCACCTTCCCGCCACATGGCGCACTTGATCTTGTACGGCCCCATGCCCATGCCGTCGTCGCAGAGGTAATCCTCGAAGTACTGCTTCTTGGTGGGGACCGCACTGTTGATGAGCTTGCTCATCGCCCGCTTGTTGCGGTCAAGGAGATCTTCCAGGGCGGAATAGAGGGTGTCGTCACCGAAGCGGTTCGACATCTCGATGACGCGCTTCTCGGCCGTGCGGATGGCCGCCACGATCGCGTAGAAATCGCTGCGATTCCACTGGGGCATCCGGCAGTTGTGCAGGATGATCTCGAGTATGTCCTCCTGCAGTACGTCCTTCCTGAAGATCTTGGTCGGCGGTACGCGAATGCCTTCCTCAAAGATCGACTGGGCATCCGTCGGCAGACTGCCGGGGACCTTGCCGCCGATGTCGGTCATGTGGCCGAACATCGCCGCGTAAGAGATGAGCCGCCCGTCCTTGAAGATCGGGCGCAGCAACAGCCAGTCGTTGGAGTGGCTGACCGCGCCGTTACAGGTGTAAGGATCGGTCGTGAGGAACATGTCGCCCTCTTCGATCGTCCCGTCATAGGCGGCCTTGAAGCCGTAAATGAAGCTGCCGAACTGCCCGACGACCATCTTGCCGTCGAGATTCGCGATCATCGGAAACTCGTCGTGCTGCTCCCGGATGCCCGGGGACATGGCGGTGCGAAACAGCACCGCGTCCATTTCCCAGCGCGCATTCAGCATCGAGTTCTCGATGATGTCGAGCGTAATGGGGTCAATCTTTTCCCGCTTGAACGGGCGGGGGCGGGTTTCAACGATTCTGGCTGGCATTGTGTTACTCCTGAATTCTTGAGCTGGCTTGACCGGGCGCTGCGCCCATCAGGCCGCCGGGGTAATGAGGATATTGGCCCAGTCATCGACCTTGCCAACATGACCCGGGAGGATCAACGTGGTCGAGTCCATCTCGAGCACGATGGCGGGACCCTTGATGACATTGCCGGACTTGAGCTTGGAACGGTCATACAGCGTGGCATCCTGATCCTTGCCATCGATATACACACGGAGCTTCGCGGACGCAGCGTCCGCCGGACTTTCGCCACCCTTGTCGACTCGCAGTGCACGAACGTTGGTGGGCTTGCCCTGGGCTACCGCACGCAGGTTCACCAACTCCTTCTCGAGCGGCAGGGCAAAGGTAAACAGTTGCTTGTGCATCTCGTCGAAGCGTTCGGCAATCCCGTCAAGCCCGCGCTGATCAAACTCCTCGATCTCAAGATCGACGGTGAGGAGCAGGCCCTGGCCGTGATAGCGGATATCGACCTGGTAGCTGGCTGACTGGTCTGCCTTTGGTATGCCCTCGTTATCCAGTGCCTTGGAAGCATTGCCAGCGAGCGAGCGGAAGATTTTCGAGACTTCCTTGGCGCTGGTTTCGCTGAAGCGCCGGATAAAGGTCCGCGACGCTTCGTCGCGCACCCGTGTGGTGGCGTCCCCGTAGGCGCACAGCACACCCGGACCGGGCGGAATGATCACGGGCCAGGAATTCATCAGCTTGCCAAGCGCATTGGCATGCAGCGGACCCGCGCCACCGAAGGCGATCAGGGCGAAGTCGCGCGGATCGTAGCCCTTCTCCACCGAGACCAGGCGCAGTGCGCCGTACATGTTCTCGTTGACGATGTCGATGATGCCGGCAGCCGCCTGCTTCAGATTGAGTTTGAGAGCGTCGGCAATCGGCTGCATCGATTTTTCGGCAAGGTCACGGCGGAGCTGCATGTCGCCGCCAAGGCGAACCTCGCCACTCGGCAGGTAGCCCAGTACCAGATTGGCATCAGTGACCGTCGGCAGCGTGCCACCCCGATTGTAGGCCGCCGGTCCCGGAACCGCGCCCGCGCTCTCGGGACCCACGCGAAGGGCCTTGGTGAGCTCAGGGACCTTGGCAATGGACCCACCGCCCGCGCCGACCGTGCGGACGTCAACTGACGATGCGCGCACCGTGACATCACCGACGGTGGTTTCGCGGCGCAGCTGCGCCTTGCCGTTTTCCACCAGGCAGACGTCTGTCGACGTGCCGCCCATGTCGAAGGTCAGCAGATTCCTGAAGCCGGCCTGCGCAGCAACCCACACCGCACCCGAGACGCCGCCTGCTGGCCCGCTCATCAGCAGGTTCACCGGAGAATCTGCAGCCGCCTTGGCTGACGCCAGACCACCGTCCGATCGCAGGATGTGCAACTGGACCGTGCTCATGGTCTTCTGCAGCTGCTTGCCCAGGTTACGCACGTAGGTCTGGACCTTCGGTCGCACGTAGGAGTTTGCAACGGTCGTGATGGTTCGCTCGTACTCCTGCATCTCGGGAACGATTTCGGACGAGAGGGAAATCGGAATATCGGGCATCACGTCCTTCGCGATCCGGGCAACCTGTTGCTCGTGATCGGCATTGGCGAAGGAATTGATCAGTGAAATTGTCAGGGCTTCGATACCCTTCTTGCCAAGGGCCTTCAGGTCACGGCGCAATTTTGCCTCATCGAGCTTGCGAACAACTTCGCCGCGGGCGCCGATGCGCTCGTCGGCTTCTATGGTCAGGGCCAGTGGCGCTATCGGCAGGCTCTTGTTGTAGATCACCCAGCCGCCAAGGCCGCCGGGGACGAAAGACCGGGCAATCTGCAGGACTTGCCGGTAACCCCTGGTGGTGACCAGCCCGACCTTGGCGCCCGACCCGGTGAGTATCGTGTTGGTGGCCACCGTCGTGCCGTGCATGAAATGCGTGATCTTCTTGGGATCGATCCCGGCGTTCTTGCAGACCTTCTCGATGCCATTCAGCACACCGACTGACGAATCGTGCGGAGTGCTCGGCACCTTGGCCGTGAAAACATCACCGCTCTGCTCGTCAATAAGCAGCAAATCCGTGAACGTGCCGCCTACGTCAACCCCTAATCGGTAACTCATACAAGCCTCTCAGATATTCCAGTACTCAAGCTTCGGGACCGCGGCAGAATATGCCGCGACAACCAGTTGCGCGCATTCCCTGCCGATGTAATGCGGTGCCAGCGCGGGTCTAAATCCTGTCGTTCGCGTCTTCTTTGCTCGTTCTTATAATATTAGCTCGCCAGTCGGGCGCGATTAATCTCGGCGATCTGCGGAAAAATTCCGGCCTTCGGCAGCATCGCGGGCGTACCGCGGCCGAGTTGCCCTGCCAGCCACTCGCTGGTGGCTATCACACGCTCCAGTGACACGCCGGTCTGGACCCCTGAACGATCCAGCAGGTACAGAAGGTCGTCCGTCGCGATATTACCCGTAGCCGCCGGTGCAAACGGACAGCCGCCAATGCCGCCAATACTCGCATCGAGGGAAGCAACGCCAGCGTCAAGCGCCGCCTGGGCGTTGGCGATGCCGGTATTGCGCGTGTTATGAAAGTGACAGCGGATCGGTACGTTCGGCGCCTGGGCGCGCACGGCACCGATCAGATCCCGGACCTGCGAGGGAACTGCCACGCCGATGCTGTCTGCGATGCCAAGTTCGACCGGGTCGCCCTCCATAACCTGCGCGACGAGGTCCAGGACGCGCTGCACCGGAATCTCGCCCTCGAAGGGACAGCCAAACGCCGAGGAAATCATCACATTGGCGCGAATGCCGGCAGCCCTTGCTGCCCTGGAAATATCCACCCAGGCCTTGACCGACTCCGCCGTCGGTACACCCTGATTCCGCTTGTTGTACGTATCGCTGGCCACCACCGCCATGCCGATCTCGTGAATGCCAGTTGCCTTAGCCCGATCAAAGCCCTTTTGATTCAGGACGAGCCCGATATAGATCACGCCGTCCTTGCGCGGAAGACCCCGGATCACTTCCTCGGCGTCTGCCATCTGCGGCACGCGCTTCGGGTGAACGAAGCTGGTCACTTCAAGGCGCCGGATCCCCGCGTCGATGGCACGACAAATAAACTCGATCTTGGTCGCGGTCGGCAGAATTTCAGGCTCGCTCTGCAGACCGTCGCGAGGACCAACCTCGATGATCGAAACGTGGCGTGGTGACTGGCTCATGGCCTTACAGGAAGCGGGAAAACCGTTATTCTATACGCCGCAGTCAGCGTTACAAGAAGTTGCACGGTCAGGCCTCCGTCCACGGGTTCGAACCTGCTCCGCGCGGCACACTTTTGGACTTCCTCTGACGGGGCTTTGGCATGGCAAGTAAACAGACAACGGGCACGGGTCCACTGGCAGGGCTGCGCGTGATCGAAATGGGCACCCTGCTCGCGGGACCGTTCTGCGGCCAGCTACTGGGTGATTTCGGCGCGGAGGTCATCAAGATTGAACCACCGGGCCAGGGAGACCCCATGCGGGAATGGGGCCGGGAAAAGGCCCACGGCATGTCGTTGTGGTGGCCTGTGGTGGCCCGCAACAAGAAATCAGTGACGCTGAACCTTCGTGAAGCCGAAGGCCAGGTCATCGCCCGTGACCTGATCGCCAAGGCGGATTTTCTCCTGGAGAATTTCCGACCGGGAACCCTGGAGCGCTGGAACCTGTCCTACGCTGAACTGCAAAAGATCAATCCGCGCCTGATCATGATCCGCGTTTCGGGGTTCGGGCAGACCGGGCCCTATGCCAGGCGGGCCGGGTTTGGCGCCGTCGGCGAGGCCATGGGCGGCTTGCGCTACGTCTGCGGCGACCCGTCGACACCCCCGAGCCGGATGGGCATCAGCATCGGTGACTCCCTGGCGGCGACCTTTGCGTGCATTGGCGCCTTGTCAGCACTCTATTACCGCGAGCAAACCGGGCAAGGTCAGGTGGTGGACTCGGCGATCTACGAAGCCGTGCTCAACATGATGGAGTCGCTGGTTACGGAGTACGACAAGACTGGCTATATCCGCGAACGAACCGGGGCGATTCTGCCGAATGTCGCGCCATCCAATATCTATCCCACGCGCGATGGCGGCATGATTCTGATCGCCGCCAACCAGGACACCGTCTTTGGCCGCCTCGCCGAAGCCATGGGGAAACCCGGGTTGTCCAAAGACGAGCGGTATGCCACGCACACGGCGCGAGGAGCCCGCCAGAAGGAACTCGACGACCTGATTGCCGACTGGACCCGCACTATCGACGCCGACCCGCTCGAACAGCTGATGGAGAAGTTCGGCATACCCTCCGGCAAGATTTACCGCACGCCGGAAATGCTGGAAGACGCCCATTTCCGCGCGCGCGAAGCCATCGTCAAGACCATGCACCCGAAGTTCGGCGAACTGCACATGCAAAATGTGGCGCCCAAACTTTCGCTGACACCGGGCAGCATTCACTCGCCGGCACCGGAACTCGGGCAGCACTCGGAGGATATCTACCGAAGCCTGCTCAACTTCGACTCCGCACGGATAGCCGACCTCAGGACACGGGGCATTATCTGAATCCTGCTCCCAACCGGCTCGGCCCGATCGCCTGCGTTACGGTACGCACGCCCTCCCTCGCCGCAACGGAAGCGGCGTATAGCCGCTTTCTGCGTTACCGCGTTATTGGGCGCAATCCCGTCTCTCGCGCCCAGGCCAGGTTCTGGGGCACGCCCGGCCTCGCCGGCACGCCGGCGATGCTGATGGCACCGGAGGCCGGCACCGACTTCGTCTTCCGCTTTGTGGAACTGCCGGCAGAGCCCGGCTACCGCGCCTTCAAGCGGCACGGCTGGCAGGCCGCAGAACTGATTGTCGAGCACGTCGATTCGCTGGCCGGGCAGTTTCACGATTCACCGTTTGAGATTGTGGCGCCCCCGATGGACCTGTCGTTCTGCCCCGATATTCGCGCGATGCAGATCCGTGGTCCGGGCGGCGAGATTCTGTACCTGACCGAATTCAAGAAGCCGGTACCGGGACTCGACGCCCCACCGGCGCGCTCCGCGGTTGACCGGACCTTCATCGTGATCGTCGGCGGCGCCTCGCTCGACGACATGCAGGGGTACTTCCATGGGGAGTTCGGCGTTCCCCAGGGCCAGTCCATGGAGTCGCGCGTGCAAACCATGGCGCTGGAGTTCGGCCTGTCCCGGGAACACCGCTTCCGGATTGCCGCCCTGCCACTGCTGGACCGCTGCTACATCGAGGCCGACGAGATGCCGGCCGGTGCAGAGTCCCTGCCCGCGGAACAGCAGGACTTGCCGGCAGGCATTGCGATGGTCAGCTTCTACGTAACGACCCCTTCCAGCGGCACCGGCAGCCGACGAAGCGCGGCGCCCGATGACGGGCCGCCGTACGTTGGCGCGAATGGCGTGGACTGCGTGCGAGGAGCTGCCGGTGAATTACTGGAGTTGATCAGCAGGCCTTAAGGCCGCTGCTGTCTGGTCGCGATGGGTGATACGCTGATCCAAATCCCGGTCTACTGATCGGGGTAACTCTGGAAAAAGGGTGGGATACAAGAATGAAATTCACTGAATCAGCGGTTCCCATGAAGTCCCTCGCCCCTCTTCTGGCGCTAGGCGCGCTCCTGGCAGCCTGCAGCCCCAAGGAACCGCCGGCGCCCACCGAAGGTGCAGCCCCGGCGGCGACAGCTCCGGCGGCGACAGCTCCGGCGGCGACAGAGGCCCCGGCGAGTGACCCTGCTACCGGGCAGGTAGAGGCCAGTCTTGCCCGCACCCCCGAGGCGATGGAGGCCCTCCTTGCGCCCATCGCGTTGTACCCGGACCCGGTCCTGGCCCAGGTGCTCACCGCCGCGACGAATCCGCAGATGGTGCTCGACGCCGGCAACTGGCTGATTGCGAATCCCGACCTCAAGGGCCGCGCCCTGGATGAGGCCGCCCAGCCGCTCGGCTTCAGTCCCTCCATGCGGGCCCTGCTCCAGTTCCCGGAAGTCGTGGACATGATGTGCATGCAGCTCGACTGGACGACCCAGTTGGGCGAGGCTTTCGCGGCCGACCAGGCCGGCGTGCTGGACGCCGTCCAGCGGCTGCGCAAACAGTCGGCCGACGTGGGCAACCTCATGTCCTCCGACCAGATGACGGTGGCAACGGAGACCCAGGAAGGCAAAGAGGTCATCACCGTCGAGCCTGCCGATCCCAAGGTTGTTTACGTGCCCAAGTACGATCCTGTCGCGGTCTACGCGCCACCGCCCGCCGTCATTCCGGCGCCGACCACCACGACGACCGTCGTCCAGGAGAAGACGGGCTACAGCACCGGCGCGATGGTGACCACCGGCCTGCTGGCCTTCGGCGCCGGCTTGCTCGTCGGCGAAGTGTTCGATGATGACGACGACTGGGACGACTACCACCCGAATTACGGTTATGGCGGGATGTACTACGGCGGGCGTCCCTACTACCCGCCGCCCCC
Source organism: uncultured Chromatiaceae bacterium (assembly GCA_964587605.1). Classification (GTDB taxonomy): domain Bacteria; phylum Pseudomonadota; class Gammaproteobacteria; order Steroidobacterales; genus SHZI01. Next base: position 7,010 of record CAZPNN010000155.1, on the reverse strand, counting down.
AAGCTACTACCGCCCGCCCTATGGCGGCTCCTATCGGCCCGGCTCCGGCTACAACCGTCCGCCGGGGTACCAGAACGGTTTCAACAACAACACGATCATCGTGAACAACCAGGGCAACGATTACTGGAACAGCTACGGCAATCGTCCCGGCTCGGGTGGCAACCAGTCCGGGCGGCCAGGCAGTCCGATCTCGACGGCCCGGCCGAATCGCCCCGAGATGCAGGCGCTGGACCAGCAACAGCGCACCCGGCAGGCCCAGGCAAAAACACAGCCGCGCCCGGCGTCCACCGACAAGAGCGCTGGCTGGCAGGGGCAGAACAGCTACGCCGGAACCAAGGACAAGGCCAAGGGCGCCAAGCCGGCTCAGCAGGCTGGCCGCCCGAGTTCCCTGCCGACCGCCGGCAAGGTTCAGGGCGGCTACGCCGGCGCCCGTCCGGAAGGCCAGGCGGCCCGCGACAAGATGGTGGCCGGTCGACCGGCGGTTCCTGGCGCGACCGGCAGCGCGAGCCCCGACCGGCCGAAGTCCTCAAGCAACGCAGACCGGGGCTATGGCGACAGCAGCAGGCCAACCCGCCCGGCGGGGCAGCAGCAAACCTCGCGGCAGTCGCAGCAGAAACAGCCCAGCCGTCAGGCGCAGCCCCAGAAACAGGACCGCCAGTCGCGACCAGCGCCGAGTCCCTCCGCCGACAGAGCCTCCGCGAACAGGACCTCGCCGGACAGGAGTAGTAGCTCCCGGTCCGGTGGCAGCGGCTTCGGCGGCGCTAGCAAGGGCGGCAACGACCGGGCTGCCAGCCAGCGCGGTCGCCAGAGCATGCCCCAGGGCGCTCGTTCCAAGGGCGGTGGCGCCAACCGCTCTGGTGGCGGCGCCAACAAGAGCCGGCGTTAGGAGAAGTGTTCATGAGCACAGCAAACAGAATCCGGACGGCGAGCATCGCGGTCATCCTCCTGACGGCAGGCCTGCTGTCTGCGTGCGCCCCGAAGCCCGAAGCCCACACCTCTTTCGCCACGGCGGACGAAGCCGTCACCGCGCTGATTGCGGCGTTCGAGAAGGGCGACGTGGCGACTATCGGGAAACTCCTGGGCCCGGGCTCAGAAGACCTCATCTCGTCGGGCGATCCGGTGGCCGACAAGTCAGGCCGTGAATCGTTCGTCGCGTCTTACCGGGAGAAGCATGAACTGGTGGCAGACGGCGACAGCAAGCGCGTGCTCCAGGTTGGCGCGACGGCCTGGCCCGTGCCGGTGCCGGTCGTACAGCGGGACGGCCGCTGGTACCTGGATGGCGCGGAGGGTGCTGACGAGATCGTCTACCGGCGCGTCGGCAATAACGAACTCGGCGCCATCGCCGCGGCCCGCGGCTTCGTCGAGGCGCAGCAGGAGTACGCGTCCGAAGTCCGCGACGGCAATCCGGCTGGCGGCGTCTACGCGCAGAAACTGCTCAGCGATCCTGGCCGGCAGAATGGCCTGTACTGGCCCACGGGCGATGGCGAGGCGCCGAGCCCGGCAGGCCCGTTCGTCGCATCCGCCGGTGCCGAAGGCTACCGCTCCGGGGCCGAGGGGCAGCGGGTGCCTTACCACGGCTACTACTACCGGTCGTTGTACGGCCAGGGTTCGTCCGCCAATGGCGGCGCCATTGGCTACTTCACCGACGGCCTGGTCACGCAGGGCTTTGCCCTGATTGCCTGGCCTGCCGACTACGGCGCCAGCGGCGTAAAGACGTTCATCGTGAACCAGGACGGCGTGGTTTTCGAGAAGGACCTGGGCGAAGACACCGCCACCGTCGTCGAAACCATTCAGGACTTCGACCCGGACAGTTCCTGGAAGCCGGTGGACGAGGTGACTGGCGCCTGAACCTCACGCGCAGCCGTGCTGGCAAGGGAGCTCAGGGACGTTTGCGAAGCAGCGTCAGGCCGTCACCGATAGGCACCATCGACAGGTCAAATCGCGCATCGCCGTGAAGGTGCTCGTTCAGATTGCGTAGCGCAACGGTATCGGCATCCGTGACTTCCGGGTTCGCGACGTCACCACTCCACAACACATTGTCGATCGCGATGAGCCCTCCGGCCCGGACCAGGTGAAAGCCCTGCTCCACATAGTCCGCATAGCCCGGCTTGTCGGCATCGATGAACATGAAGTCAAAAGTGCCGTCCTGGCCGTCCCGGCGCAACTGGCGCAAGGTATCTCCAGCAGGACCGAGGTGCAGGCGGACCTTGCCGGACACCCCCGCATCGGCCCAGTACCGCCGACCGATGGTGGTCCACTCCTCGCTGATATCCAGAGCCACGACTTCGCCGTCCGGCGGGAGGGCAAGAGCACACGCGAGCGCGCTGTAGCCGGTGAATGTCCCCACCTCGAGGTAGCGACGCGCCCCCATGATCTGCACGAGCAGAGCCATGAACTGTCCCTGCTCCGGCGAGATCTGCATGCGTGCCATCGGCAGGCGCATCGTCTCGGTACGCAGGCGGGTCAGTACGTCGGCTTCGCGGAGCGACACCCGCTGCAGGTAGGCGTACAGCCGATCGTCCAGATTGAGCGTACGGGTCGACAAGCGCGCTCTTAGCCGCTCGTGGAAAAAGTCAGTTCGGGCATTGCGCCCATGGCGAGGCCTATCTCACTGGCAGTCGGCAATTCGAATTCAGCGATTCCCGCCGGCAGGCCGACCACGTCGCCGGGTCTGAAGGCATAGCGGTTCGACAATTCCGCCAGCACCGCAGCTGCACGCTCCGCATTAAGAGTTGAACGCCCGCCCACTACAGCACGCCCGTTGACGCGGATCGTCGGCGCCCAGACGGCGCCCGCGGCAAACTCATCGATCGTCACGAGCGCAGGACCGATGACGCAGGAACCCGGGAACTGGCGAGCATCGGCTCGGCCTTCGTCCGGCCCACGGTCAATGCGCGCGGTGCCGAGGTCTGCAACCAGCGTCAGGGCGGCAATCGCCCGAGCGGCCTGCGTGGCCGTCCCGCGAAACAGTGCCCGGCCCATGACGAGGCCAAGCATGCCGAGCAGATAAAGTTGCTGGTTTTCGCCGGCCGGCACCGGAATGCTGACATCCGGTCCAACCGCCGAATTCGGATTCTTGACGTAGCAGGCGGTCCGGCCACCCTCGCCGCCGGTAACCATCAGCAGGAGGCCGGGTCGCCGGATTGGCGGCATCAGTCGGGTACCCGATGCGGGCAGCAATCGCCCGCTGCTGCGCCACTGCTGCCGCTGGGAATCAGTTGCCGACTCGCAGTCCGCGATCAGTCGCGCCACCCGCGCGGCGCCCTCGTCACCCTCAACGAGCACGCTGACAACGGATTGTGGCCGCCATTGGGATGCGGTCAGTCCGGACGGTGCCGCCGACAGGTCAAGAATCTCACCCGATGGCAGAAAAATTCCGGGGCGCCCGCCCACTTCGCGGCAATCCAGTGTTACCAGGCGCATCTGAGTCTCAGGACTCGTTCCGGGCGACGTGGACTTCGAGGCCGTCGAGTTCGGGCGTGATCTCGATCTGGCAGAGGAGACGGCTGGCTGGCCGCCGGTCGACGGCGGTATCGAGCATGGCGTCTTCCATATCCTCCATTGGCTTGAGGCGGGACAGCCACTCGTCCGCTATATAACCGTGACAGGTAGCACAGGCGCAGGCGCCGCCGCACTCCGCCAGGATCCCGGCAATGCCGTTGTCGAGCGCGCCTTCCATGATCGTGTTGCCATTGGGGACGTCAACTTCTGATTTCTGACCACTAATATCGTGAAAAATGACTCGGGGCATGGAGATCCATTACAGCAACAAGGAAGCCCGGAATGGCGGCCCCGGGGACCGCGGCGAGAATAGCATGGCAACCCGGTCCACGCGGTTGACAAGGCCTGCCCGTTCCATGACCATTGCCGATTATGCGAATTAGCCCTTGCCAGACGCCAGATCAGGCCGCTGCCGGCACGTCGCCGACAACTCTTGTTCTGCTCCTGCCCCTGCGGAGCCTTCTGGTACCGCACCCCCTGGTGCCAGATCGAGATGCGGGCGTCTGATCGGCTGATTTTCCAACGAGTCACCGAGACCCCGCTCCGCAAGGTGTCGGGGTCTTTTTTTTGCTGCGATTGAATCGCTTTGTTACTGGAGATTGAGTCATGCGTATCTATTCGGAAAAGGATGTGAACCCGGGCCAGCTGGCTGGCAAGCGGATCGCTGTACTGGGCTATGGCAGCCAGGGTCGCGCCCACGCCCTGAATCTTCACGATAGCGGCCACGGTGTTGTTGTGGGCCTGCGACCGAACGGCGTGACCTGGAAGAAGGCCCAAGCGGATGGCCTCAAGGTGGCAACACCGGTTGAGGCCGTCAATGGCGCCGACCTCATCGCCTTCCTGCTTCCCGATCTCGCCCAACCGGCGCTCTACCGGGAAATCGAAAGCAAGATCCGCAATGGCGCAACCTTGCTTTTCGCCCACGGTTTCAATATTCACTACAACGAGATCAAGCCCCGTGCTGACCTCGACGTTGTACTCATCGCGCCGAAGGGGCCCGGCGATCTGGTCCGCCGCCAGTACGAGCAAGGCAAGGGTGTCCCGTGCCTGGTCGCGGTGGCACAGGACAAAACCGGTCAGGCGAAGGCAATCGCCCTTGCGTATGCCCACGGAATCGGTGGTTCACGCGGCGGCATACTTGAAACCACGTTTGCCGAAGAGACCGAGACAGATCTCTTCGGCGAGCAGGCCGTCCTGTGCGGTGGCGCGACGGAACTCGTCCTCGCCGGGTACGACACGCTCGTTGCAGCCGGTTATCAGCCGGAAGTTGCCTACTTCGAGTGCATGCACGAATTGAAGCTGATCGTCGACCTGCTGCACGAAGGCGGTATCAGCAAGATGCATCAGTTCATCAGCGAAACAGCCAAGTATGGCGACCTGACCCGCGGCCCCCGCGTGATTGACGACCACGTGCGCGCCGAGATGAAAAAGATTCTTCAGGAAATCCGCGATGGCACGTTTGCCCGCCAGTGGATCAAGGAAAAGGCCTCTGGTGGTGCGGAGTACAAGCGGTTGATGGACCAGGACATGAGTCATCCCATCGAGAAGGTTGGCGCTGACCTGCGCGGCCGGATGTCGTGGCTTAATCAGTAGGCGTTCGGAGTCCGCGGGCGCAAAAGTTTCAGGGAGCGCTTTTTTCAGGAGTAAGGGCATGAGCAACCAGCAGCAGGACCGGGTCCTGATCTTTGACACCACACTTCGCGACGGCGAGCAGGCCCCGGGCTGCAGCATGACGCTGGTTGAAAAGCTGCGGGTTGCTTCTGCGCTGCGCGACCTGAAGGTCGATGTTATTGAGGCAGGTTTCGCTGCTGCGTCTCCGGGGGATTTCGATTCGGTGCAGGCTATCGCCACCGATATCGACGGGCCGGTGATCTGCAGCCTCGCCCGTTGTCACCCGCAGGATATCGAGAAAGCGGCCGCCGCCCTGAAGCCGGCGCGGCGCAAGCGCATTCACGTCTTTCTCGCCACCAGTGAGATTCACCGTACCTTCAAGCTGAACATGGCCAAGGAGGAGATCATCCGCCGGGCTGTCGAGGGTGTTCGACTCGCACGCAAGCACTGCGACGATGTGGAATTCTCGGCGGAAGACGCCTCGCGCACGGAACCGGCCTTCCTGGTGGAAGTCATTTCGGCAGCGATCGAAGCTGGCGCACGAACCATAAACGTCCCGGATACTCTCGGTTATACCGTGCCGGAGGAGTTTGCGGGTCTGTTTGGGTACCTGCGCAAGAACGTCAAGGGAATCGAGAACGTCGTCCTCAGCGTTCACTGCCATGACGACCTCGGCATGGCAGTCGCCAATAGCCTGGCCGCCGTCTCTGCGGGTGCGCGCCAGATCGAGTGCACCATCAACGGCATCGGCGAGCGCGCTGGCAACTGCTCGCTTGAGGAAGCCGTGATGGCCCTCCGGACGCGTGCCAATCACTACGGCCTGACCACCGGCATCGACACGCGGAAGCTCTATCCCACAAGCCGGCTGGTGGCCAGCATCACGGGCATGCACGTACCGCGGAACAAGGCCGTTGTCGGCGAGAATGCGTTCGCGCACGAATCCGGAATTCACCAGGATGGCATGCTGAAGCACGCCTCAACCTACGAGATCATGAACCCGGAAGACGTGGGTATCAGCCGCTCGAAACTCGTCCTTGGCAAGCACAGCGGTCGTCACGCTTTCCGGGATCGGGCCCAGGAACTGGGCTTCAATCTCAGTGACGAGGCACTCAACGCGGCTTTCGCTGAATTCAAGATACTCGCGGACCGCAAGAAGGAAATGTTTGATGGCGATATCGAGGCCATCATCATGAATGCTGAATCTGGCGGCCAGGGCCCGTGGGAAATGGCTGAACTGCACATCTCGGCCGGTACCGGCGCCATTGCCGCTGCAGCAGTCCGCATGCGTCACAGCGATGGCCGGATCGTCGACGAGGCGTCGGTCGGTGACGGTCCGGTGGAAGCAGCCTTCAAGGCGCTCGAACTGGCGACTGGCATCAGCCTCGATCTCAAAAAGTTCGAGGTCCGCAGTGTGACCATGGGTGAAGACGCACAAGGCGAGGTCACGGTGACCGTCGACTATAATGGCCACAGTCATCGAGGCCACGGCGTCAGCACCGACATTGTCGAGGCTGGCGCCCTCGCCTACCTGGACGTCATCAACCGCCTCTGCCGCCAGGCTGCGGGTCGATCGAACCCTGCCACTTCGGCTGGTGACAACGTCGTACACCTGTAAAGGGACGAAGCATGGCCATCAAGACCACCGAATGGATCTGGCATAACGGCAAGCTGGTGCCCTGGAAGGACGCCACCGTGCACGTGCTGAGCCACGCGCTGCACTACGGGTCGTCGGTGTTCGAGGGCATTCGCGCCTATGCCACTCCCACCGGCCCGCAGATATTCCGCCTGCAGGCACACACGCGGCGATTACTCGATTCCGCCAAGATCCACCGCATCGGTATTCCCTGGTCGGCCACCGAGATCAACGCCGCCTGCAGGGAAGTGGTTCTTCGGAACGG